>JAQUMQ010000084.1 GCA_028718045.1 Actinomycetota bacterium | reverse complement strand
TCTTTAAAATTCCTAAGGGTTATCATATTTTTTTAAAATACAATATTGTTTTTCCAAAGAAAACCGACTCAAGAAAGTCAATATTATTGACAAAGATTCAAAAAATAGTAGAATATAAATAATTCATAATTATTCAAATTAGTTTAGTATTATTAATATATAATTTATAATAATTTTTAATTACGCTTATTATTATATTTTTTATTCTAAAAAATGATTATTCCAAAATTGATAGATCCTAGCAATATCAGAAAAGAATCGATAAACAAAAATGTTCCGGTTGTAAACTTGCTTTTAAGCAAAGTCGAAAATTTATCGAAAATAACAAGGCAAAATTACACCATTTTTGCGGTTTGTCCAAATTCCATAAATACGATAAAAGCCTCGATCAGAGCTGCAAAAAGAGCCAATGCACCAATCAAATTTGCGGCTACGCTAAATCAAATCGATTATGACGGCGGATATACGGGGTGGACTCCAAATGATTTTTCAAGGATAGTAAAGGAAGAAACAACAAGGATCGGATATGACGGCCTTGTTATAATTGCAATAGATCATGGAGGACCATGGCTGAAAGATATTCAAAGTATTCAAAGATGGAGCCTAAAAAAATGCACGGAAGGCATAAAAAAATCATTTGAAGAAGCATTGAAGGCGGGTTATGATTTAATACATGTTGATCCTACTGTAGATATTTTTAATGATTTATTAAATATAGAGGATGTTGTAGAACGTACGGTCGATTTGATAAGCTACATAGAGCATTTTAGAGTCCAAAACAATATTCATCCCATAGCTTATGAAGTAGGAACGGAAGAAGTAAAAGGCGGACTTGCCGATATCGATACTTTTGAAAAGTTTTTAAGTATGCTTAAGAAAAAATTGTCAGAGAAAGGATTATCCAATATATGGCCTATTTTCGTCGTCGGTAAAGTGGGAACGGATCTGCATACCACTAATTTCGATTCATGCATGGCTCAAAAACTCGTAAAAATCCTTAAAAACTACGGCTCATTTTTAAAAGGGCATTATACAGATTTTGTAGATAATCCCGAAAAGTATCCGGACAGCGGGGTAGGTGCGGCGAATGTGGGACCGGAGTTTACTGTTTATGAATATGACGGTTTGAGCGAACTGGCTGGAATTGAAGAAGAGCTGTATAAATCTGAAAATATAGCATGCAAATCAAATTTTTTAAAGGTGCTTGAAAATGCGATTATAAAGTCCGGAAGATGGAAAAAATGGTTAAGAAATTCTGAAAAAGATCTGGAAAGCCTAAGCCCGCAAAGAAAAGAAATCATACTGAAAACAAGCAGCAGATATGTCTGGGCGGCACCCGAGGTAAGAAATGCGCAAAACATCTTATATGAAAATTTAAGGAAAAACGGCATCGATGCAGAAAATTGGGTTTTAATGAAAATCGAAAAGGGAATGGATAAATATTTCAATAAGTTCAATATCGTTGATTTGAATGAACTTATAGATAAATAAGGAGACAGATGGAACTCGACTGTTTGGTTATAGGGGATTTAAATGTCGATTTGATTATTAATAAAATGAAAGGCTTGCCTGAAATGGGCAAAGAAACAGTATCCGATAATTACTCGGTTACGATAGGTGGTTCGGGCGGAATTTTGGCTAATGTTTTGTCAAAGCTTGGATTAAAAACTGCCATAATCAGCAAAATAAGCAATGATCATTTCGGAAAATACTTGATCGACAGCTCAAAGAAAAATGATCTGGATACCTCTTTAATAACAATTAAGGAAAATAAAAACACCGGATTAACGGTTAGCCTATCATATGAAAGCGGCAAAAGCCAGATATCATGTTTGGAATTGATAAAAAATATCAGTTGCGATGAAATTAATGTCGAAAGGATAAAATCTTTGAAACATTTGCATTTTTCGTCATATTTCATGATGTCAGGTATTAAAAATGATTATTTAAAATTGATAGAAAAAGTAAGAAAAAAATTTAATAACCTGACGATTTCTTTTGATACCAACGACGATCCGGAAGAAAAATGGGATAGAAAGCTTTTGGAAATACTTGGCATGGTCGATATTGTTTTTCTTAATGAAAGAGAAGCAATCAGGATATCGAGGAAAGATAGTTTAAAAGAAGCACTTGAAGATTTCGGCAAAATTACCGCAAAAGTTTTAATTAAGATGGGCAAAAAAGGTTATATGGCTAATATAGACGGACAGTTTTATGAAGGAAATTGTAAAAATATTTCAAACAAAAATTTCAAAGACGGAACCGGAGCCGGGGATAATTATGACGCAGGATTTATTTATGGTTTTTTAAATGGATTAAGTTATCAAAAGTGTCTTGAATTTGCGAATTATTGTGGCGAAAAAAGTATAGAATACGTTGGGGGAGTGGGCGACGATTTAAAATTTGATGACTTGAAAGAGCATTATAAAAGATTGATAAAAAAATGATTATGACATATCTTGAATTTTATAGATTTTTTATGGAAACATTCAAGTAATTTGTTGTCTAAGATGGAAATAATTTGTAGAATAGCATAATATAAATTTAAAATTACTTATAGTAAAGGTTTTTAATGTTTATAAAGGAATTTGATGATAGAAAATAAGGACGATCTTTTAATCGAAGAAAGAAGAAACAAGATTGCCGAATGGATAGATAAGGTTGAAAGAGTAACGATAGAGGATGTGATAAAAAATTTCAATATTTCAAGATCTACCACAAGAAGAGATTTGATGGATCTTGAAAGAAAAAATTTGATTATCAGAACAAGAGGCGGAGCACTTAAGAAAAAATATTTTCATTATGAGTTTTCGCTGGACGAAAAGAAAGACCTAAATTTAAACGAAAAGAAAAAAATTGCATATACCGCTAAAAGATTTATCAGCGAGGGAGATGTCGTATATATAAGCGGCGGGACTACGACTCAAGAACTTGCAAAGCTGTTGCTTGACTTAAAAAATATAATAGTTTTTACCAATGCCATTAATATACTTTTGGAACTTGTGCAAAATAAAAATATTGAAATCAAGCTTGTTGGAGGTAATTTCAGAAGCAAAACGCTTTCTTTGGTTGGACAGGAAACCATAGAATATCTGCAAAAATATAATTTTGACAAAGCATTTGTTGGCGCAAACGGCATATCGATCGAAGAAGGGATAACAACTCCTAATGAACTTGAAGCAATTGTTGATGGCGAGGTAATAAAAAGATCGAAAGAATGTTTCTTGTTAACTGATGATACAAAGTTCGGCACCATAGCTTTTTCAAAAATATGTGAATTAAACGATATCGATTATATTGTTACAAATAAAGATTTAAACTCCAATTTATTCAAAAAAATCAAACAAAAAGGCGTTAAAATTATAAGTAAATAGATATTTTGTAATTCAATGCTTTGATTTTATTTCTCAATTTATTACTTTTGATATGCCTCAAGTGTTTATATACAGCGTTTGCATATAGCATATATTTCAGGTAAATATAATATTATAAAAGAAATTATCTTCAGTTTTTACCCCAACATAAATTATGGTTATATTGATTTATCGTTATGTTCAATTAAGCCATTGATAATAGTAAGTTTTACTTCTATTTCTTCATTAAAAACTACGATATCGGCATCCATTCCCACTTTTATTTCACCTTTTTTGTTTGAAATATTTATTGCTTTAGCAGGGTTATATGTTGCCATTCTAACAGCATCTTTTATCTCAATTCCAGTGTGTTTGATCATATTTTTTATTGCAACATTAAGAGTCATAATACAACCTGCTAAACCGCCTCCATTAACTAACCTTACAATATCTTCACCCTTTTTTATGATTGCATCAAAACCATCACTCATCCTATATGTACCTGGAGAATTACCTGCGATATCTCTTGAATCAGATATCAGTATTATTTTATCTATACCTTTACATCTTAATATAATTTTTAACCATGTCGGATGAACATGAGCGCCAACATTATCTGCTAATACTTCTGACATTAAATTATCACAAACCAATAATTCTTCTTGTAGACCATACGGTTTAGTCCATTTATCCTTCGCGATAGATTCACCAAAACCATCAAAGATATGGCCGATATGTGTAACACCCCAATCTATCGATTTATATAATTGTTCTGTAGACATTTCTGTATAACAAATGGCAACTACAATATTGTTTAATCTTAAATATTTTATTAATTTTTCAGCATTATGTATTTCAGGAGCAACGGTCATAAGCTTTAAGTTATTCCCAGATGATTTGATTAAAGCATCATAATCCTCAAATTTAGGAATGATAGAGTTAATAGGATCTTGAGCACCAAAATTAGGATTAAGATAAGGTCCTTCTGAATTTATTCCCAAAACTCTGGACCCTTTTTTTTGTTTTTCTATAAATATACTTATGTTTTTACAAGCTTTTATCAATGTAGAAATACTTGCATTCCAGAATGTCGGAAGAAAGCCAGTTATTCCATATTTTACTAAGAAATCAGCCATTTTATCATATGGTCCTGTTGTTGCATCTATATTGTTTGCACCATGGGTATGTATATCAATAAAACCGGGAGCAATATAATATCCCTCTACGTCAATCAACCTATAATCGTTTTTATAAAAATCTTTGTTGTTATCAAATTCGGCTTTACTTATCAGTCTTTCAATTTTTCCATCTTTTAAAAAAAGAATTTTATTTTTTAATTTTTCAAATGGAGTCAAAATTGTACCATTTATTAAAATTATGTTCTCCATATTATTATCCTTTCAGTTATGTTCGAAAGATTGATATTTCAGTAGGTTTTATATAATTTAAAATTCGGTTAATATTTTATTTTTAAATAAATCTATATTTATCGTTGTAAGCTCGTTAGGCTCGGTTACCCAAAATGATGGACAGCTATCCTTGCCAGGAATCGTAAATTCGTAATGAGGCATATTTTCGTTTATTGTAAAAAAGCTTAGAAATGGATCATTGAAAGGTATTTTGATTGCAATAAAATCATTTTCTTCGAGAGATCCACAATTTATTTTTTTAATAATATTACTTTGATTAATTTTACTAAATACCCAAATAAGCGGCTTTACTTTTTTGGTAGTATTTATTAATAAAATATCTTCTTTATCAGGATGGTATCCTAGACTTGCTTGAGATTCAAATAAGTTTGTGGTTACAAAAAGTAATTTATGTGTGCCATATTCTTGTTTTGTGAAATAAATTGTTTCGTCTATACATTCATTTTCAGATGGATTAGGAGTATTTTTTGGCGGTAATAAGCGTTTTATTACTCTTAGATATTCAAGCTCTTCCATTAACGGTATGCTTGCTTTTTGCATTTTAATAGTTATTTTCTTCATATAATACTCTCTCTTTTCGACCATAAATATAATATGTTGTTTACACGGTCATAGTTTTTTATAGTATCATTGTTCAATAATTTTTTATAAAATTATTTTATTGCTCCCATAGTAAGACCTCTAATAAAGTTTTTTTGTACAAATAAAAAGAAAATCAATATAGGCAAAGTAATTAATGTACCTGCTGCCGTGAGTCCACCCCAAATAACTTCCCTGAAAGTAACAAAATTATAAATAATTACAGTCGCAGTTTTTGCTTTTGTCCCGGTTAAAATCAAAGCAAATAAAAATTCGTTCCAGCAAAGTATTATAGAAAAAACTGCAGTTGCAGTAATTCCTTGAATTGCCAAAGGTAAAATTATTTTGAAAATAGCTTGTGTTCTTGTACACCCATCTACTTGTGCGGCTTCTTCAAGTTCTGAAGGGATCTCCTGAATAAAACCTTTCATCATCCAAACCGCAAAAGGTAAAGTAAATGTTAGGTTTATTAGTATTAAAGCAAAGTATGTATCAATGAGCTTTAATTTGCTAAACATTGTGTAAAAGGGTATTAAAATTCCAAACTGGGGTAGCATTCTTGTTATCAAAATATACCATCCCATAACTCCTTTACCTCTAAATCTATATCTTGCGAGTGTATAAGCGGCTGGTAAAGATAGTATTATTGCTATGAATGTCGATGTAAAACTGACAATAACGCTGTTTAAAAGATATTTTGGAAAATCTTTAACCGTAGGAGTTTTACCGGTTTCTGTTTTACCAGTTAATACAGATTTATAATTTGATAGCGTAGGTTTAAAAAAAATTTTTGGCGGTATTGCAAGGATATCTTTTGGTAACTTTAACGAACTTGAAACCATCCAATAAACCGGTATGAAAAACATGATAATAAAAAAAATAATGAAAAAGTAAATAAATATATGTTTTATAATATTTTTTTTATTATTATAGTGGAAAATACTTCTCATTCTACCTCCATTATAGATGTCTTGGTAGTTT
>JAQUMQ010000083.1 GCA_028718045.1 Actinomycetota bacterium | reverse complement strand
TACTGGTATTGGGACAAAAAACAAATTTTTTAAAAATTACGTTTTTATTATATTCAATTCAGGTATTAAAATATGCGGCGAGAAAGTATTTAAGCAAACAGCTGATTTGAGAAATTTTTTTTGGTTAATTCAAATAATTTATTAACAATCACCAAGTTTTCATAATTAGGTAATTTACGTGGATATTTCTATTTCTTTATGGATGCCTTGATTTTAACCCATTCGTCTTTTAATCTTGCGGTTCTGTTAAATATGATTTTTTTATCATTTGAATCGCAATCGACGCAAAAATATCCCAATCTTTCGAACTGATATATATTGCCTGCCTTTGCTGTTTTGAGAGACGGCTCTAGTTTACAGTCATTAACGATTATCAAGGATTGCGGGTTCAAGTTGTTTTTAAAATCACGACTTCCCTCCGTTTTAAGAGGATTTTCTTTCATAAAAAGTTTGTCATATAATCTTGCTTCCGTCTGAATGCAATGTTTGGCAGAGACCCAATGAAGAGTTGATTTTACCTTTCTTCCGTCAGGAGCATCTCCTCCCTTTGTCAAAGGATCGTAAGTACAATGTATTTCAGATATTTCTCCGTTTTTGTCCTTAATTACGTCAACGCACTTAATAAAATAAGCATATCTTAAACGCACTTCCCGGCCAAGAGTCAGTCTGAAGAACTTTGAAGGCGGGTTTTCCATAAAGTCTTCTTTTTCTATATATAAAATCTTTGAAAACGGTATTTTTCTTGTCCCCGAACAAGGATCTTCCGGATTATTTATAGCCTCAAGCTCTTCTTCCTTATCTTGCGGATAGTTGTCTATTATTACTTTTACAGGATTTAATACTCCCATTACCCGCGGAGCTTTTTTATTTAAATCTTCTCTTATGATATGTTCGAGAAATGCCATATCTACCGTGCTGTCTGCTTTGGATACTCCTATCTGAGAACAAAAATTACGTATGGCTTCAGGGCTGTAACCTCTTCGCCTCATTCCCGAGATAGTTGGCATTCTAGGATCATCCCAACCGTTTACATATTTTTTCTCTACAAGCTCAAGAAGCATTCTTTTACTCATAACGGTATGTGTGAGGTTAAGTCTTGCAAATTCTATTTGTCTTGGGTGAGGAATGCCAAGCTGCTCTATAAACCAATCATACAAAGGGCGGTGGTCTTCGAATTCGAGGGTACATATTGAATATGTTATGTCCTCGATAGAATCCGATTGGCCGTGTGCCCAGTCATATGTCGGGTAAATACACCATTTATTGCCTGTACGGTGATGTTTTTTATGGAGTATGCGATACATTACAGGATCTCTCATATTTATATTAGGTGAAGACATGTCTATTTTTGCTCTGAGCACTTTTGCTTCGTTAGGATACTTGCCATCACGCATCTCTTTAAATAATTGTAGATTTTCCTCTATGGTGCGGTTTCGGTAAGGACTTTCCCTGCCTGGTTTTGTAAGAGTTCCTCGGTAATTGCGTATTTCTTCGGCACTTAAATCGCAGACAAACGCTTTGCCCTTTTTTATAAGCAAAACGGCTAATTCATAGAGCTTCTCAAAATAATCGGAGGCATAATACTCATTATTTCCCCAATCAAACCCCAGCCATTTTATGTCTGTTTTTATGGATTTTACATATTCAGATTCTTCCTTTGTCGGATTTGTGTCGTCGAATCTCAGATTGCACCTACCGTTGAATTCTTCTGCCAAACCAAAATTAAGACATATGGATTTTGCATGTCCTATATGCAGGTACCCGTTAGGTTCGGGAGGAAATCTTGTATGAATTTTTTTGCCTGCCTCTTTCTGCAGGTCCTGTTTAATTATGTCTCTTATAAAATCAGTTTTTTCTTTGATATCATCCATGGACTTATATTGGTTTTAAGATATAAGTGCTAAGAGAAAAGTAAAATAACATTGTAGATAATAGAATAGTTATTGTCAAAAGCTACTTTAGTTTATTTTTTGTATATGTTTGACATAGCGTCTGTTTTAGAATTTTATTTTGGTATTTTTAGTATAAAAACTTTAAGCCGTGGGATTTTCTAATTTATTATTGTTATTTATGCAATAATAAATTAAAATATAATTATATAATATAAAATGTGAATATATAAATAATGAGATCCAAATTAAAGAATTATACATTTTCCATACAAGAAGAGCTGGTTAACGAGCTGAAAAGTCTTGTTGCAGAAGATAAAAGTAAATCATTTAATTTTATTGTCAGAGAAGCTCTTGCTCAATATGTTTCTAAATTAAAGGAAGAAACATATGAAAAGGAAATGAAAGAAGCTGCAAGTGATCCTGATTTTATTAGAAACAACGAAAAAACTATGGAAGATTTTAAGTTTTCAGATGCCCAAACATCTGAAATGATTGAAGAATGGTAAAATAGTTTACAACTTTGTACATAATAAAGAAAATGAATACCGAATATAGATGGAAAATATTTATTGCAAATCTCAACTCCGTGGTTGATTCAGAGCAAGCTGGGAGAAGACCCGTTCTTGTAATTTCAAGAGAAGTCGTGAACAGAAATATACCGGTTATATGTGTTTTGCCTTTTGCATCATTTAAGATCGGGAGAAAAATATATCCTACCGAAATGTTGTTAAGAAAAGAATTTACATCATTAAGCAAAGACTCGATTCTTTTATTTCATCAGATCAGAACTATTTCCAGAGGAAGATTGGAGAGAGTTTGTGGTTTTATTGAAAATGAAGAAATCAGGGAAAAAATAAAAAATAAATTGCAATTCTATTTTGATATCTGAGTTTGAATAATAATTTAAATTCCCATAAATCGATATTAAATAGTTGTCTGATTCTGCCTTATCTTTTTGTAATTCAAATCTTTCCAAGTAAATTCGATAACTTCGATTATGTCAGGTTAATCTTATTGAATAGTTCATGAAATAATTATAAGATATGTTTTTGATTTTAAAGAGACGGGGAATTTTTATGGAACTGAAATATTTTAAACAAATATCTGGCAGATTAAAAATATCCGAAAGCAGTGTTTTCGCTACACTAAAACTTTTGGAGCAAGGGAATACCATACCTTTTATTGCAAGATACAGGAAAGAAATCACAAACAATCTTGACGAGACTCAAATACTTGACATAAAAAACGAATCATGCCGTCTGGTGGAAATCGACAGCAGAAGAGAAACCATACTAAAGGAAATCGAAAGACAGGGCAAACTAACTCCTGAGCTTAAAAAAATGATAGAGGAAACAGAGGATTCCGCAGCTCTTGAAGATATATACTTGCCTTTCAAACCCAAAAGAAAAACGAAGGCAACTGTGGCTAAGGAAATGGGTCTTGAACCTCTGGCTGAATTAATCTTCTCTCAGAAAAACTTCGATATAAATAAGGAAGCTGAAAAATACCTAAACGACAGCGTAAAAGATACGGAATCGGCTCTTGAGGGTGCAGGATATATAATTGCCGAGTGGGTGAATGAAGATAAAACGGTCAGGGAGTCCGTCAGGAGTATTTTCGAAAAAGGAGCTGTTGTTTATTCGACGGTGATAAAAGGCATGGAAGAGCAGGGAGCCAAATATAGGGATTATTTTAATTTCAGTGAACCTTTAAGCAAGATTTCATCTCACCGGTTTCTTGCAATAAAAAGAGCGGAAAACGAAAACATTCTAAAAGTTTCTATATATCCCGGGGAAAGTGATTCCATTGAAGTTATGGAAAAGTTACTTGTGTTATCCGGAAATCAGGCATCTGAATTTGTTAAAATCGCCATAAGGGACTGTTATAAAAGGCTTCTTTGCCCTTCTCTTGAAACGGAATTTACAAATATAGCAAAACAAAAGGCTGACGGAGAAGCAATAAGGGTATTTGCCGATAATTTGAGGCAATTGCTTCTTGCTCCTTTCCTTGGCAGGAAAAAGATTTTGGCTATAGATCCGGGTTTCAGGACCGGATGCAAAGTGGTTTGCTTGAACGAACAAGGTGATTTGCTTTTCAATGACACCATTTATCCGCATCCTCCAGTGAATAAAATGGAAGAATCTGCAAAAAAAATGAAAGAGATAGTCAGCAAGTACGAAATCGAAGTTATTGCAATCGGTAACGGAACCGCCAGCAGGGAAACCAGTCAATTCATAAATATATTTTTTGAGGATACGAATATTAAAGTATTTATTGTAAGCGAAAGCGGAGCATCCATATACTCAGCCTCACCTGTTGCCAGGGAAGAGTTTCCCGATCATGACGTTACGGTAAGAGGGGCTGTTTCGATTGGGAGAAGGCTCATGGATCCTCTTGCGGAACTGGTAAAGATAGACCCAAAATCCATAGGAGTGGGGCAATATCAGCATGATGTCGATCAGTCAAAATTAAAAGAAAGCCTTGATTATACGGTTGAAAGCTGCGTCAATATGGTTGGAGTCAATTTAAATACGGCAAGCAAACATCTTCTGATGTACGTATCAGGCCTTGGTCCTAAAATTGCTCAGAATATTATTGAATACAGGAAAGAAAACGGAGCTTTTTTAACCAGGAATGATTTAAAGAAAGTTCCAAAGGTTGGCGAAAAAATTTTTGAACAATGTGCGGGATTTTTAAGAATCGAAGATGGCAAAAATCCTCTGGACAGCAGCGCGGTTCATCCCGAAAGCTATTATGTCGTAGAAAAAATAGCTCAAGACTTAGGGATCGGTCTGGCTGACATCGTAGGTAACGGGAATATAAAGGATAATATTAATTTATCGAATTACGTTGATGATAAAACGGGGATTTTGACCTTGCGGGACATACTTCTGGAGCTTGCAAAACCCGGAAGAGATCCTAGAGAAAATGTAGATGATTTTGAGTTCAAAAAAGACATTTTAAGTATCGACGATTTAAAAGCCGGAATGATTTTAAATGGGATTATCAACAACATAACTAATTTCGGAGCTTTTGTGGATATAGGAATAAAAGAATATGGATTAATACATATATCAGAGCTTTCTCATAAATTCATTAAAAATCCTCATGAAGTTGTGAAAATTAACCAAAAAGTTAATGTCAGGATAATAGATGTTGATTATGAAAGAAAAAGAATATCAATGTCGCTTAAGCAAATAAGCTGACTTAATTTTTCTCTGCATATTCTTAGTATATCCGCAATTACGATTATTTAAAAACTGCCGTATTTGCGGATCATTGTTTATAATCAGTGCAATCATTAAAAGTACTAAAAATAGCAGCTCCTTAAAATAAGGAAGCTGCTATTTTATTTTCAATAAATACTGTTTTTGGTTTTAAAGTGCTATATTATCGATTTCTTATTTTAATTCTTTTCTGCATTTTTGTTGTTTTTTTTATATTGTTATCTTTGCCGTATTTGAGATAAATCATAATTTTGCAACGACCTCAGATAACTCTTTTGCAAGCCTGTCAAGCTGTTGTGCTGCAACGGAGGCTTGTTTTGCGCCGCTTGCAACCTGTTTGGTAACCGAAGCAACAGATTCTATGTTTTTGGAAATCTCTTCGGCAGCTGATGATTGTTCGTCAGATGCCGTTGCAACCTGGCTTGACATATCGGTAACTTTTTGTGAACTTTCCAGTATCGATTTGAATGAAGTAGTTGCATTATTGGACTTAGAGACGACTTCATCCGTTTTCTTTGAATAATCATTTACTACATCGACTGTATGCTGAGTTCCTTGCTGTATTTGTTTTACGGTTTCCGTTACTTCCTTGGTTGTCTTAAGAGTCCTTTCCGCAAGCTTTCTTACTTCGTCAGCAACGACTGCAAATCCTCTTCCGTGTTCGCCCGCTCTCGCAGCTTCTATCGCTGCATTTAGCGCAAGAAGGTTTGTTTGTTCTGCTATATCATCGATAACATTGACTACTTCGCCGATTTGCTTGCTTTGATTCGACAGCTCGGATAGTACCGTAACTATTTCTTTTGTTTGAGACGCAACATCATTTATCGAATTTACTTCCTCTCCGATTATTTTCCCTCCTTCTTCGGCGCTCTTATTTGATTCGTTTACCGCTTTTAATGTTGCTTCTGCGTTTTTTGAGGTTTCGAGGATAGTTTCGGTCATTTCTTCCATAGCGGTTGCTACTTCCGATGTCTGTCTTGCTTGCTGTTCTGCCCCTGCAGCCATTTCTTCGGACGACGAAGCAATTTCGCTGGCGGAACTTGTTACTTGTTCCGTAACCTGAGCTACCGTATGTTGAATTTCTGTTTCTATAGTTATGTCTCTTATTATTCCGATGCTTCCGTATACTTTGCCGTTCAAGTCTTTTAACGGACCTGCGGTTATGACTATCGGTATTTCTTTTTTCTGCCTGTTAAGGATTTGCGACTTTTGATTTTTATGGACAAAGTTTTCATTCATACTTCTTTCCAATCCATTTTTTATCCTGTCGGTTCCGCAAAGTTGATCGGCAG
>JAQUMQ010000082.1 GCA_028718045.1 Actinomycetota bacterium | reverse complement strand
AAAGTTAATTTTGTTCTTTATAAATTTCTTTATAATAAAGAATCTTCAGATTTTCCCATAAGTTATTATTGGAATATATTGCTTTTTCCTTACCCTCAAGATCATTTATGGAGCTGCCATTTCTTTTTAGTTTATCTACTTCATTTATTTGATATACGACTTTGTCATCGGAAGAAGTAAAATTAAATTGCTTTAATGCCTCATTTTTTATCATTTCTTCTTCATACAAACTCTTTTCCAATGCGAGAAACTCGATGTTTTCCTTTCTTATTAAATTGAGCTTACTCTCAAGCGAGGAAATTTGATTTCTTTTGTCAATCATCGAAACGATAGGATTAATCGAAAATATTATACTTATAATAACGAAGAGAATAAAAATAACGCTTACCATATTTAATTTTGTTTTTCGGGAAATACTGCTTACAACTTTTGTATTTCTGCCCATATCTATTATAATGCTACTATTTTTTCACTAATGATATATGATGTTGCTACGTTTTTATTATTTTTAACTAAATGACTATTTATATAAATGTATTATATATTAAATTGATTTAATGTAAAGAGCATCAAATCATTCATTAAATAAAATATTATTTTTCCATTTCTTTTACTCTTCCATTTCTTTTACTTCTTCCCAAAGCTTATTTTTTTCTTCAATCGAAAGTTCTCTAAAATTAAATCCTCTCAAAAACGCGAGCTTTTCAATTTCATCGAATCTTCTTATGAATTTGCTGCAAGTATGTTTTAAGCATTCCTCGCAATCAACGCCAAGATGCCTTGTTAAATTAACTATGCTAAATAGTATATCTCCTATTTCATTTTTAACCTTTGACATATATTCGAAACGAGAGTCATGATTGTTTTCTTCTTGTATGACTGGATTATTTGTTTTTTCAAGTTCATCCGTTAATTCGTTTATTTCTTCTTTGATCTTATCAAAGATACCACCGATTTTATCCCAGTCAAAACCTAATCTGGATGCCCTGTTTTGTATTTCATAAGCATAATGCAGCGAAGGCAATATTTTGGGGATATCGTTAAAGATAGACTGAGTTTTTTTAGGATGACTTTTTCTCTCAGTTTTTTTTATCTCTTCCCAACTTATTAAAACTTCCTCGGAGGTATTGAAATTTTTATCGCCAAAAACATGAGGATGTCGCCTATAAAGTTTTTTGATTATTTCCTTTAAAACATCCGAAATATCAAATTCATCGTTTTCAACAGCAATTTGCGAATGAAAGATGATTTGAAGAAGTAGATCGCCCAATTCTCCTTTCAGACTTTGATAGTCTTTATCTTCAATCGCATCGACAGCTTCATATGCTTCCTCGATCATATTTTTTTTTATGGAATCGTGATTCTGCTCCCTGTCCCAAACACAGCCTTCGTCAGATCTTAGATAAGCAAGTGTTTCGATCAAGATCTTAAATAATTCCCTTGCATCGTTAACGTTTTCGATCTCGTTTATATTTATCTTCATAATCAAAAAACATTATAATTTCAATTAATTTTTCGACGATTTATTTCATAATTTCTCAGAAGTTAATTACATCGTCCATCGCTTTCGCAACAGTGAATTTTTCTTTAGCCAAACACGTAAAAACGATTGTTTACTAAGAGCTTGGAGTTATCAAACTCTCCTGCGTCGTGGAACTTTGGCTACCGCCGCCGGTTTCGGTTTCCGTCGTTGTTTGAGTGTCGCTGCCGGTCGTTGACGTAGTTGTCTGAGTAGCTGTGGTCGAAGTAGCATTGCGTACTTCTTCGATATCTTTGCTATATTTAATTACCGCGGCATCTTTTAAGCTTAACAAAAAGCTGTTAAATTTTTCGCTTTTAAAACTGTTTTCAAGATACTGCTTTATGGAATCCTTGACTTCGTCGAAAGTCTTAATGCTTTCGGCTTTCTTATCGGTAACCGTAACAAGATGAAAACCATAAGTAGTTTCGACGATACCGCTTATCTCGCCTGCTTTCAAGTCAAATGCAACATTTTCAAACTCAGCTATAAGCTGGCCTTTCGAAAAATAACCTATGTCGCCGCCTTTAGTATTTGAATTTTCATCTTCGGAATATTTGTTTGCCATATTTTCAAAAGTCTCGCCATCATCGATTTTTTGCTGAACCATCCTTATTTTTTCAAGCGCAGCTTCTTTTGTTTTTTTTGCAGTATCTTGGTCTCCGAATTTTATCAGAATATGGCTTATTTTTATCTGTGCAGGTGTAATAAACAATGCATCTTTATTGTTGTCATAATATTTTCTTACTTCTGAATCGGCAACCGTTATTCCCGTTGTTACTTTTTCGTAAACTTTATTTGCCAGAAGCTGATTTTTAAGCTGAGTCTTTAGTAAATCTTCATCGATTCCGTTATCTTTTAAATATTTATTAAATTCCTCGACCGTTTTAAAGGAAGTCGTCTGTAATTTGTCATACTCTTCGTTGAACTCTTTTTCGGTAAACGATATGTTGTTTTCTTGCGCATATTTCTCAATAAGCTTGTTCGCAATGATATAATCGATAATCTGAGCTTCTGCCTTTAAGAGCTCGCCTTTGTTTTCTTCTTTAAACAGGTCCGGATTTTGAACTTTTGCCGAGCTTAGATATTTATCGATTTCCTTCTGAGTGATTTTATAGCCGTCCACATTTGCTAACGAAGACGTACAAGCACTTAATGTTACTGTCGATATCAGTATTAACGAAATTATAAAAAATAAAAAAACACTCTTTTTCAATTTATGTTTCTCCTGTCTAGAAATAACAAAATTACTTTATAAGAATATACCGGTAAATCTTATATGCATTTCTTTAAATAACGCTTATTATATCACTAACGATACCGGAAATAACATTCATTTTTATATTAGCATTCAAAACAGATATTATAATCGATTTATCCTTAAAACTATAAACAATATTTTTATTTTTTTGATTTAATTTTAATGCTTTTCCCTTCGATATAACAATTGGTTTGATTATTATTCCCTTATTTTTACGAAAAGTTATCTTGGAAATATTTTTTGATCTTAAAAGCATTTTTATCCTTGAAATGGATATGAGATTTTCGAACACCGCAGGAATATCGCCAAACTTCTCAAAAACTTCTAACTTAAGCTTATCTATTTCTTCGACACTTTTCGCATTTGCCAGATTTTTATAAACATTTATTCTTTCATCTTCACTCTTGATATAGGTTTTGGGAATGTACGCGCTTACCGGGAGCTCGATTTGCACATTTAAATCTTCTTTTGGCTCATTTCCTTTAAGTCTTTCGATTTCTTCCCTGATTATTTCGCAATACAAGTCAAAACCGACACTATTCATATGGCCATGCTGGTTTGCTCCAAGCAGCTCCCCTGCTCCTCTTATTTCCAGATCCTTCATGGCAATATTATAACCGGAACCCAGCTCGGTATATTCATCGATAGCTTTAAGTCTCTCGAGTGCACTTAAGGTTAAATTATCTCTGTCGGTATAGAAAAAATAAGCATAAGCCCTTTCAGATGAACGACCCACTCTGCCTCTTAATTGATATAATTGCGAAAGTCCAAATCTTTGGGCATTCTCCACAATCAAAGTATTTACATTTGAGATATCCATGCCGGATTCAATGATCGTGGTAGTAAGCAAAACATTGTACTTTCTATTTACAAAATCCTCCATTATCTTTTCGATTTGTCTTCCTTCCATACGTCCATGTGTGATTGCTATCTCTGCCCGGGGAACAAGTTTTTTTAGCTCAAAACATAAATGATCTATACCCGCTATTCTGTTGGATACATAGTAGACTTGTCCGCCTCTTTCGATTTCCCTTTCGATTGCCATCTTTATTATTGTCGTGTTTTTTCTTCCTACGAATGTCTTGATAGGATGTCTGTTTTCGGGATGGGTTTCGATCAAAATTATATCCTTTATTCCGGTAAGCGACATGTAAAGCGTTCTCGGTATAGGAGTTGCCGTTAAGGTCAGGACATCGATTTCCTTTTTTAACAACTTTAATTTTTCCTTGGCATTTACTCCAAATCTTTGTTCCTCGTCTATAATAAGAAGACCCATGTCTTTTGGTTTTATGTCATCCTGCAAAATCCTGTGTGTTCCTATAATCATGTCGATTTTACCTTTGCTGTAATCCTGTATGATTTGTCTTTGCTCGGATTTTGTTTTAAATCTGCTTAAAACTTCTACGCTGACAGGATAATTGTTAAATCTTTCTTTAAAATTATTAAAATGTTGGTCGGCAAGTATCGTTGTAGGAACAAGCATGAGAACTTGTTTTCCGCTTTCCATGGTTTTAAATGCTGCCCTTATCGCAATTTCGGTTTTGCCAAACCCTACATCTCCGCAAAGCAGAATATCCATGGGTTTAGGTTCCTGCATCTTCTTTTTGACATAGTCTATGGCTTTAAGCTGATCCTTAGTCTCATGGAATGGAAACGAATCTTCAATTTCTTTTTGCCAAGGACTATCAGGAGGAAAAGCAAAACCTTCTGATTTTTCTCTTTCGGCATAAAGCCTTGCCAGATTCAAGGCAAGAATTTTCACCGATTTTCTTACTTTGGTTTTTAGGTTGTCCCATTGCTTGGAATTTAATGACGTAACCTGAGGATCGCTATCTCCGATATATTTATGTATTCTTTCGGCTTGCCAAGTAGGAACATACAATTTATCCTTATCGGCATATTCAATTAAAAAATAATCTTTTTTTATGCCATCCATGTTTTCGGAAACAATATCGATATATCTTCCGATTCCATGTGCTTTATGGACAACAAAATCTCCCGGTTTAAATTCAGCAAAACTTTTTGGAAGTAGCTTTAAGCTTATTTTTTTACTCGTGTCGATTTGTTCGTATATGTCCAGCTCTCCGTAAATCGAAAAAATATCGGATTCATAACCTCTGTAAAGTTTTAAATTAAGCAAGCTTACGACTTTATTTTTAATCTCGTCGAGCTTAAAATCCTTATTGTTGTTAAGAAATTCGAAAGTTAAGCCGGATTCAACCAACAATTCCTGAATTTTTTTGATTCTTTCGTTATTGTCCAAAGATATAAGTATTTTTTTATTATTCCTTATGTCGTTTTTCAAATTTTCGATAAAAGATCCGGGATTGCCGAAGTTTTGTTTTTGGGTTTTTATATCGCTGAATTTAAAATCATTTTCACCAAAAAATTCTTTTCCAGACGAACATAAATTAAACTTTGGTGTAATTTCTTCCCTTTCAAGAAAATCTTTTTCGGGAATATGCATTTTTATCAAGTCATCATCTTCTACGATCAGGTTTTCTTTTTCTGAAATTATTGACTTTTCAAGAATATCGATTTCGCTTTTAATCTTAAGATATACTTCCAAAGGGTCACAGATTATCATTCCGAATCTTTTAATTTTTTGTCTGAATAAGTCAATAATGGAAATATATTCCTGTTTTTCGCCGACACTTCCTATTTTAAGAAATGCATCTTTTTTATTCTGGATCTTCCATGGATTAATATTCGGGGTTACGGTTATTTTACTTACATTCAAGCAATTTTCCTGGGATAAAATATCGTAGTAGTTTATATTTTCCAGATCATCGTCAAAAAAATCAAGCCTGACTGGTTTTATTTCTGAGATATCATAAATATCTATGATGTCTCCCCTTATGCTAAATTCACCCTTATCATAAACTTTGTGCACTCTTTCATATCCGGAATTTATAAGATTTTCCACCAGGGCTTCTCTGTTGTATCGTTGCCCTTTCGAAATCATAAAGTCTGACAAACTGCTTCCCGCACTACTTGACATAAGATCGATTATGGAAGAAGCACTTGCTATAACTATGAAAGGTTTTTCACCTTTTTTGTAAGAATTAATTCTTTTTAATATGCTTAATCTTTCGGAAAGATGCTGGCTGTTTATTTGCTTGTTTTTAAAAAAAATTCCTTCGCCAACGGAGGGATAGTTTAGATATTTTTCTTTGTCAGCAATACATTCCGCATCTTCGACCAGTTCGGTGCTTTTGTCAAAAGTAGACGTAACCACAATAAACGGGATCATAAATAAATTATAAATTCCTTCTATTATAAATGGCCATATGTTTTCACTGGCATAAATATTATGTTTAGGATTTTCCATAAACATATGCCATTTTTCTTCTTTTAAAAAATTGTCCAAAAACATAAAATTATGTGAAGTTAAAGGCATTTTAAATACCAAGACTAGCCGATATGCATTGCAGTCAATTTAAAACAAATCGAAGCAACCACTGCTTTTTTGAGGTTATGTCCGTATAATTTAATTATATTTATTCATGCAATATTCTATATCAAAACCGATATAATCTTTTATTGCATCTACTGAAAGTGATAGCAACAAATCAAGCTCTTTCTGTTCATTTCCGCTGAATTTTTTAAGAACATAATCTGCCGCAGTTTTTACTCCCGGCGGTCTTCCTCCTC
>JAQUMQ010000081.1 GCA_028718045.1 Actinomycetota bacterium | reverse complement strand
GAATTGTTATAATTCTATCAGCAATTGCCATGATTTCTGGTAGCTCTGATGATATCATTATTATGCCAAGACCATTTTCACAAAAACTTTCCATAAGCTTATATACCTCAACTTTTGCACCTACATCTATTCCTCTTGTAGGTTCATTCATAATAAGAACAGCTGGTTTTGTGTTCATCCATTTTGCAATAACCACTTTTTGCTGATTGCCACCAGATAAGCTTTCAACCATAGTATTTACATTCGGAACTTTAATGTTTATTTTATTTATCCAGTCCTTGATATCTTTTTTTTCTTTCTTTATATTTAAAAAAATTCCTAAAGTTTTATATATATCAAGCGAAGCAAGTGAAATGTTGTTTGTAACTGAATGCATAAGGATGAGCCCTTCATGTTTTCTATCAGATGGGACATAACCAAGTCCTGTTTTTATAGCTTTTCTAGGAGAATCAATTTTCATTATGTTTCCATTCACTTTTATAGTACCCGCAGCAATCTTTCTCTTACCAAACACTGCTTCGACTATTTTTGTTCTACCCGAACCCATTAGACCAAAAAGACCGAGTATCTCTCCGCACCTCAAGTTGAAACTTACATTTTTTATAAAACCATCTGAAATATCGTTAACTTCAAGTATTACTTCTCCGATTTTTCTTTTTGTAATAGGATACATGTCTTTTATTTCCCGCCCAACCATAAGCTTTACTATCTCGTTTTTATTAGTTTTGTCTGTATCTAACACACTTATTTTCCGTCCATCTCTTAAAATAACAACTCTTTGAGCTATTTTGAAAATTTCTTCTATTCTGTGAGATATGTATATTATGGATTTACCTTCCAAAATTAGTTTTTTGATTAAGCTAAATAATATTTCTGTTTCTTCATTATTTAGTGGAGCTGTAGGCTCATCCATAATAATAATTTTCACATTTTTACTAACAGCTTTTGCGATTTCGAGAAGCTGTCTTTTAGCTACGGACAGATATTTTACTTCCAAAGAAGGATTACATTTAAGACCTATTTCATCCATAATTTCTTTTGCTTTTTTTCTCAACTTATTGTAATTAACAAACCCAAACCTGTTTTTTGGAAGTCTGCCTAAAAATATGTTTTCTGCAACACTTAAATCAGCAAGATAGTTAAACTCTTGATAAATAGTCGATATACCCATATTTATTGCTTTTCCAGGTGTAAAATTATGATCGATTTTTTCAGAATCAAGTATTATTTCACCACTATCTGGTTTATATGCACCTGAAAGTATTTTCATTAAGGTTGACTTTCCCGCACCATTTTCACCGACAAGCGCGAGAACTTCTCCTTTTTTTAAATCAATGCTTACATCGTCAATTGCAAGTACTCCTGGAAACCTTTTTACTATGTTTTTCATTTCAAGAAGCAAATAATCCAAATTATCACCTTGCCTTTTATTAAGATATGATTTTATGTATGGACGAATAAAAACCATACTTATTGAGGATAATACTCATCTAAATTATCTTTGTTTATCACAAAATGCTCCAGATATACCTCCATAGGGACATCTTTGCCTTCTAAGATATCAATGGCCATTGGTATTACTTGAGCTCCATACTTTTCAGGAGCAAATGCACTAGATGCTACCCATACATCACCTCCACCTGCTCTTATATGATCTTGAAATGGTGTATCTCCACCTGTTGACCCCAACAGGCAATCTGCCTCTCTGGCTGAAGCTTCTATACCTGCAAACACACCTGCTCCACTTTCATCATTATGAGTAACAAATACAATATGCTTTAAGTCAGGGTGAGCAGTAAGAAAGTCGGTTGCTTTTTGTTTACAATTCACCGTCTGATCAGATGAGCCTGCGTCAAATAAAAAATTCATATCATCACTTGGAAATTCTATACCTTCAGCATCTTTTAAATAATCTTCGCACCCTTTAACTCTGTCCATAACGATATCTCCGCCAGCAAGGTAATACAATCCCACAAATGCATCTATTTTACCGTTCCATTTTTCTTTTATAAGTCCTGACATGTATTCACCAAGAACTTGACCGGCTTTGTATGAGTTGGCTCCAAAATAATAAGTGCCTTCATACACCGTATCCATTGAGATAAGTTTAACACCAGCATCATTACACATCTTAAGCATTGTAACGCCTACTTCGGGTATCCAATTAAAATCTATGATTAGATCACATCCTTTATCTATGAGTGTCTGAGTGTTTGCAATCATTTTTGCACCATCCATCATTGCTTCGGTATACTCAAGCTCAACACCTGCTTTTTTAGCTTCCTCTCTAATCCCAGCAGAAACTTTTGCGCAAAACTCATGGGAGTCACCATAATTATTGAATCCTATTTTCCATGTTTTAGCGGTTTTTGTCTCTATCGTAGTCTCTGAAACAGCTACGGTCGTTTGTGCTTCGGTTGTTTCAGCAACATCTTTTGCTTTACAACCCACAAATGTAAAAATAATAATTAAACCAATGAATAAAACAATTAATTTTCTCACCAACAACCTCCCTTTATTGTTTTTTTAATCCGTCCATACATATTTTTTAACAATAGAAAGCTTTTTATTTTAAAAATTTTTAAAAGCATATATGCCGTATATTCCATAAATGTTTAGTTGCTAATGATTTTAACTTATTTGTTTCTTCGCTTATCGACAAAATATTAATGGATGTTTAGTATTGTCTAATTTTTTAATTTTATGATTAACCGATTAATCATGGTATAAAAAAAAATATAATTATCTAAATTAAAAAATGAGATTTTCTTAACTTTTTAAAACTTTATATGGCAAAATACCAAGAATCCGTAAAGAAATACCATAACAAGTTCATTATATATTTATTATGAGCTTTTATGAATTTATTTGTTCTAAAAATATAACTTTTACCTAGATTTGTCAACAATAATTTTATTATTGTCATATAAAACGGAATTTTTTGGCTTACATCTTTAAATTACTGCAGTTATTTTTTATAAGAACTTTATATAAGAAAAAGATAGTATAAAAATAGCACGGATTAATAAAAAACAACTCTTAGCATCGCATCTACTTAATTTATATACTTTTTTATATCTTCCCAATAAATACTTTAGCTTTTATGCAAAAATAATAATACGTTGAAATATTAACTTATATAAAACTATAAATATTGCTATTTTACGTCATAGATTATATTATCTGGATCATGCTAATAGAAACCAAAAAATTAAAAAACGGATTCGAGCTGCCTATATTTGGCTTTGGAACCTGGGGAATGGGCGGCAGAGACATTAGAGATTTTGATAACGATGATAAAGCAGATATTCGTGCTATAAGATACGCCATAGAAATGGGAATATCCCATATAGATACTGCGGAATGGTACGCGGAAGGACATGCGGAAGAACTTGTTGGAGCTGCAATTAATGGTTTAGACAGATCGAAACTTATAATAACCACAAAAGTCGCGCCTATGAATCTTCATTATAACGATCTTGTCGATTCCGCAAAACACAGCTTGAAAAGACTTGGGACCGATTATATAGATGTATATCTCATCCATACCCCCAATCCTTATATCGATATAAAAGAATCGATGGAAGCTTTTAATTTCCTTGTCGAAAAACAATATATAAGATATGTCGGTCTTAGCAATTTTAATGTCGCTCAATTCAAACAAGCACAACAGTATAGCGCAAACAAGATAGAGTGCAACCATCTTCATTACAATCTAAAACACAGAGGTCCTTTAATTGATGGTTCGATAAAGTATGCCCAGGATAATGACATAATGATCGTAGCATGGCGTCCTCTCCAGAAAGGCCTTTTTTCGAAAGAAAAAATCGATATAGTCGAAAGAATTTGCAAAAAATACGAAAAAACAGAAAACCAAGTTGCCATCAACTGGTTAATCTCTCAAAAAAATGTAGTCACAATATCAAGGTCACGAAATATCGATCACTTGAAAGAAAATCTTGGCTCACTGGATTGGAAAATGGACAAATCGGATGTCGATCTTCTCATAAATTACTTTCCAGGCACGGTTGAAACCGTTGAAAATACCACATTAACAAGATTGATTCAGCCAGAGTAAGACAAATAAAAGAACAATCTTATCTTTTTTATAGATTTTCTTTATAAACATCCTTTACTGTTGTACTAAACTTCTCAAGTATCTCATCACCTTGTTTGATTGTCGTAATAAGAGGAGGTTTTATCTTAAGAACAGCCTTGCCCTCGCCTGTTCCTCCGACTCCAAATATTATTCCTTTATTAAAGCCATCATCTCTCATCTTGCTGCAACCTTCATAGTCAGGTTCTCTTGTTTGTTTGTTTTTTACAAATTCAATACCTATATGAAAGCCTATTGCCCGTACATCTCCTATATGATCTGATTTTTTTTGCATCTCAAGAAGATTATCTTTTATGTATTGACCCACATTTCTTACATTAGCAAGAATATTATCTCTTTCAATGATTTCAATCATTTTAAGACAAGCTACCTGGCTTACCTGGTTATTGCCAAAAGTATGAAGATCAATGCCATCCATTTTTACGCCTTCAATATCATCGCTTATTACCACTGCATTAATAGGATATCCGGTACCCATTGATTTTCCGAGAACCATAATATCGGGAGTTACGCCGTAATATTCGGATGCGCTCCACGTCCCCATCCTGCCAAAAGCTGTCTGGATACAATCCCATATAAGAATGATATTATTTTTATTGCATATATCCCTTACTCCCTGCAGGTAATTCTTCGAAAATATCAACTGTCCTCCACTTGCCTGAAGTGGTTCCATTAAAAGAGCACACACCGGACCGGTTGAACCATATTTTATCTGCATCTCCAGCGCATTAAGGCATCTTCTGTCAACTTCATCATTATCATCTGTATTTGTTAGTTCAAAGTAAGGTCTGTAATAATAAGGTGCAGGAACTCTAATAAAATTTTGTGAAAAATGAGCAAGATCCGAACCCCCATGATATTTTCCACAAGCCATGGTTGCAATGTGAGAAGCACCGGTCGTCATAAAAGAAGTCCCGTGATACGCACCATAAAGTGATATAAAATTATGAGCTTTTGGCCTGTTCAAAATTGCGATTTTGAGAGCTGCTTCAATCGAAACTCCTCCGCCAATTGTAAAAAGAACTCTGTTCATTTTTTCCGGGAATATTTCCGCAATTTTTTTTGCAAGCAAATATCTTGCAATGGTGTAGTAACCCGTATGAAAATGACTGGAATAATAAATCTGTTCTTTTATTGCCTGATTTATTTCGGGATTCGAATATCCTAAATTTAACGCCCATGACTGGCTTGTGCAATCTATATACTTTTTATCGTCAATATCGTATACATAAACATTTTCTCCCCTTACAAGATTTACACCTGGAGTTCCTCCTCCGAGCATAAGATAAGGTTCATATTTTGGTATATCTTCTTTTTTAAATTCTAATATTTTTTTAATTATCGAGTCCATTTATTATCCTTTCTACTTCTTATTGAATCCGGTCATTATTATTCTTAAAAACACTTACATAAAATCATCATATTTTAAAAATTCATATATTTAAAAAATAACTTTAAAATGAATTATTTTGAATTATTTATAATTTTAATGTGCTTTTTGAAATTTGTCAAAGAAAAAATAGAAAAATTATTTGGTAAAAGTTAAAAAATTTAATGATTGCCAAAATTTAAAGAATAATCGAATGAGACAATATTAATAAATATACTTAATAATCCAGCTTGCATACCAGATTTGCTATAGTTTTAAAATGTGCATCGATGATTGTGTATCAATGATTATAAATTCAACATAGCCTAAAAATAATTTAAAAAAATAAGAAGGCAGCAATCATATATTTTTGAAAAATCAAAGATGGAGTTTAAAGATATTGTTAGATCTTTATTTACAAACTATCAATTATTTCATTTAATCGCTTCCTATAATAAGAGAAATTTTCATAGGTACAGTCTTCCGAAACAAAATGGTCGGTATGAGGAATATATCTGCCCTTTCTAAGCATTTCTTTTACTATTTCAAGTTCTTTGTCTATCGCTTCTCTGCCACCACTCGAAAACATAGCTCTTTTATCAAAACCGCCCATTATCTGAAAATCGGGGAAGGCTTCCCTTATTTTTAACAGGTCATTACCGGCAGCTCTTTCAAAAGGATACATTCCCGTTACACCTGTTTCAATTATCAACGGTATCAAATCTTCTACATAGCCATCGCTATCTGTTATTACGATGTCGATTCCTGCTTCTTTCGCAAAATTAACCATTTTCTTATAATAAGGTGTTAAAAATTCCCTATAGTGAAACGGAGAAATCAATGATCCAGATTTATAAGCCATATCTTCCCATATAAGAATACAGTCAATTTCGATGTCCCGACAAATTTTACCATAATAAGCTATAAGAAAATCACAAAAAGTTGAATTTATGTCATGAATCAATTCGGGGAAATCAATCAAAGCCATCATGTATCTGGTTGTACCCATTATTTGTCGCG
>JAQUMQ010000080.1 GCA_028718045.1 Actinomycetota bacterium | reverse complement strand
TGAAAAACAAAAAAATAAAAACGGTAAGATTATTTTTGTCGGCGACGGTATTAACGATGCACCTGTTCTGGCAAGAGCTGATATAGGGGTAGCTATGGGTGGTTTAGGCTCGGATGCCGCTATCGAATCTGCGGATATTGTTATAATGGATGATGAGCCGGTGAAGCTTGCAGGCGCCATTTATATAGCAAAAAGAACAAAAAGAATCGTACTGGAAAATATTTTTTTTGCATTGGGAATTAAAATAGCTATATTGGCGCTTGGGTTATTTGGCACTGCATCGATGTGGGAAGCTGTTTTTGCGGATGTTGGGGTAACATTGCTAGCCGTTCTGAATACGCTAAGAGTTTTCAAGGTTAAAAAATTTTAAAAACTGCCAATAAATTTTATAAGGGTACGCCTTTTATTTATTTTTATGATAATTTTTGCATAATTAATTTTATGTTATTAAGGAATTAATGTGCTGTAAATAATTATGTTTTTTATATAAACTATTTGGAAGGTTTTGCCGTTAATTATGATAAAATATTTCTAAAAGTTTGTTTAAGAAAATATAAAAGGCATATGAATTATTTTGATTTCAAAGATTTGAATTTTAAGGAACCGCATTTGACCAATATTTTAAAAGGAAGCCATACTTCCGAAATAGACGATAAATGCATTAAAGAAGGGATCGACTCGAAGTCTCTTATGAAAAGTGCCGGTACAAAAGTATCGGATTTCATAAGTTCGCATTTTAATAATATTGACGGTAAAAATGTTTCTTTTTGGTTTGACGATGTTGAATTGAAAAAATATCCGGTAAACAAATCAAAAATCAATCATGTAAGGGGTGCCGTTATATGTGGCGGGGGAAATAATGGCGGTGACGGATTTGTTTGTGCAATCAATCTTGTAAAAAAAGGATATTTTATAGATGTGTATTGCATAACTGTGCGGGATAAATTTTCAAAAGACAGCTTGTTTTATTTTAATGAACTTGAAAAACTTAAAGATAAGGAAAAGCTGAAAAACCTTGGCATCCATTTTATTTCAAAAGAAGATATAAATGGTATAAATAATTTTAAGGATAATTTACAAAACGCAAGCTTTGTTGTCGATGCAATTTTTGGTACCGGACTTCATGGAGACGAAGTAAAAGGTTTTGCGCGAGAAATAATAAGGATTATAAATGATGTGAAAAACGCCAGCGATAAACCGGCTGTCATATCGGTGGACATTCCATCGGGCATAGATTCGGATAACGGCAAGGTTTTGGGAGAAGCCGTAAAGGCCGATCATACTATAACTTTCGGAGCAAAAAAACTTGGGATCGCGGTTTTTCCGGGTTCTTTTTATGCAGGAGAAGTAGAGATTGCAAACATAGGAATCCCTGGAAAATACTATGGCGAATATGAGAAAATATATGAAGCAGACATAAAATGGGTTGCAAGCAAAATTCCCGAAAGGAATCCTGCCTCCTACAAGCACAGTGTAGGAAAATTGCTTGTAATTGCGGGTTCATTGGGTTTTACAGGTGCTGCGGTAATGACTTGTCAGGCAGCAATGAGGGCAGGTGCCGGAATAGTAACATTAATATGTCCCTGGGAATTAAATTCTATTTTCGAAATCAAGCTAACCGAGGTCATGACTTTTCCGGTAGAGCAAACCGAGGAAGGTTCGATACATTATAATTCTTTGGATGAGATTATCAAAGAAAGCGAAAGATATGATGCTCTTGCCATTGGCCCGGGAATATCAAAAAATCCTAGCACGGTAAGACTAATCAGAGAAATACTGAAAAAAATCAAAAAACCTACCGTTCTTGATGCAGATGGTCTCAAAGCCCTTTCAAGCCCGATGGATACGGAAGACGATGAATTATTCAGGCTTCATCATGTGATAATCACTCCTCATGCCGGAGAACTTGCGTCGATTTTATCAAAGGAAAAGATTGAGTTTGAAAAACGTCTCGAAACAAATATGGAAGCTTCGGAAAAATTTAAGGTTGTTTCGGTTTTGAAAGGTCCCGGAACTTTGATAACGAATAGCGATAATATAAGTTTCATAAACCCTACCGGGGATTTCGCTCTCGCAACTGCCGGAACCGGTGATATTTTGACTGGGGTGATCGGTTCGCTTTTATGCCAAGGGATGAGTCTTATGAATGCAGCAGTTTGCGGAGCTTATATTCATGGCTTTGCATCTGATATCATAAGTAAAAAGACCGGCAAAACATCGATGATTGCGACGGATTTGCTTGATGGCATCAAAAAGGTTTTTTTGGAAATAGAAAAATTAAAGTATTAAAAAACTTAATATTGAAAAAAATAATTTTAAATCAAGGGAGACCAAAATGGTGGATCTTTTAGCAAAAGATATAATGACCAAGAAAGTAGTTACGATAAATCAAGGGGCTTCTATCAAGCAACTTTCAGAGTTGCTTATAGATAACAATATAAGCGGAGTTCCTGTTGTAAATGATGAAGGCAAAATGGTTGGAATTGCGACAGAAGGCGATGTTATTGTCAAGAACACAGATTTACATTTTCCAAGATATTTTAAATTATTAGACAGTATAATTTATCTTGAAAGTCTTACAAAATTCAAAAATAGCTTAAAAAAGCATCTGGCAATTAAAGTTTCTGAAATAATGACCACCAAAGTTGTTTCATGCTTTCCCGAAACATTGGTCGAAGATGTCGTAAATTTAATGGTAAATAATAAGGTGAATAGAATTCCCGTCATTTCTCAAGGGGGCGAACCTATAGGAATAATTACAAGAGCGGATATAGTAAAATCGATGGTTCAAAATAAATGATAAAAAATATTTTTAATAGTATTATAGTTTATAGCGACAAAATAGTT
Source organism: Actinomycetota bacterium (assembly GCA_028718045.1). Lineage (GTDB taxonomy): Bacteria > Actinomycetota > Humimicrobiia > Humimicrobiales > Humimicrobiaceae > JAMDDL01. The sequence goes on along the minus strand of JAQUMQ010000080.1, from coordinate 3,701 downwards.
AAAAGATAACAACGGGAGAATTGGTGAAAAACAATAAAGTATTAAGTCTGATTTTATTTATATGTATTGTCATACCGGTTTTGATTTTAACGTTTTCTACAGGGTGTGCCAAAAGAGGTAATGTGGAGCCGGATTATTCCATGGCGGTTGCCGAAGAAATACTTTTAGCGATGAATAAAAGTGATTATGACTCGGTTTCTCAGTATTTTAACGCTGAATTCAAAGATGCCATGAAAAAAATAATTGATCCGAAAACCGGAAAAGCTTACGCAACGGATAAAGATGCATTCATAAATGCGATATGCAAGCCATTGATAGATAAAATTGGCGAATATCAAAAAGGTTCGTTGAAATTTGATAGGACTTTGACGGAAAAGGGTTATACCAGCGTATTTTATAAAACACAGTTTTCCAAGGAAATAAATGGTGATGTAACCGTTCAATTTGTATTCAAAGATGAAAACGGAAAAATGACGATAGCAGGTCTTTGGGCAAGCTCAAAGACGTTGCAAAAATAATTGCAGCGATTGAATTGCAGGGCAGTGTTTTTTAGATAAGTTTAATTTTTACCAACAGTATTGTAATGTCAAAAAGCTAATACCGAAGGAGGTTAGAATGTTAATTGCAGATACTACTGATAGAGCTGTAACCGCGGCAGCAATGGGTTTGGGTTGGTTTATGGTATGTTTTTGGATTGTTTTTGCACTTGTTGCCCTGGCTCTTTTTGTTTTTTGGATTATTGCTATTGTTGATTGCGCTCAAAGGAAAAACGAAGAATTTCCCAATGCCACCGAAAGTTCAAAAACGACATGGCTTGTAATTTTGCTTGTAAGTTGGGTAGTCGGTTTAAGCGGTGTTGCCGGTCTTGTTTATTACTTTATGGTAATAAGAAAAGCTCCCAGAGGGAAAGATGTAAATGCTATTCCTCCGCAACAGCAATAAATATAATTTAAAAGTATTTTAAAGAACATAACAAAAGTATTTTATCAGATAAAGCAATTAATCTTCGCTGATATCGTCAAAATCAGCGGTGCCCTTCGAGGTGAAGGATTTTAAATCAAAATCCTCAAAAAATTTGCCTATATTTGAGGAAATTATATTTTTATCTTTTAACATTTTTGCAACATTTTTAAAACCAACCTTGTTTATGATATATCCGATGATGCCGCCTATTACCGCTCCGCCTGCGATGTAAGCAACTATTTTAGGATCTACTTTTTTGCATTTTTCTTTATTGTCAGTCATTTGGAACCTCCGAAAACCAAATAGTTTATAAGATAAGTTGCAACATATATTAGATATTTTTGTGCTTTCATTATATATTTTATTGTTTATTATTACAAAGTGCGGGACTAAAAAATAGTCATTTTTATTTTAATATTATAGAATAATAATTCAAACTTGATTTTATAGTCTTATTAATTAATTATTTATATTGCTCGAATGCCGAAACTTTGGATTCTAAACGGGAAAATTTATGAATAATAAAAAAAATATTAAAAATGATATCCTTAAAAAGAAGATAAGCAATACTCTTCAAACATATGCGGAGGATTTCGCAAAACCATATAAATATTTTGATATCATATTAGGATTATTCGTGGCTGTTCTTCTTATCTCGAACATAGCATCCACGAAAATAACTCAGATATGGAAATTCACTTTTGACGGGGGGACGATAATATTTCCGCTTTCATATATTTTCGGAGATATATTGACCGAAGTTTATGGATACAGGAGAGCCAGAAAAGCGATATGGGTCGGTTTTTTCAGTGCGTTTCTGATGTCTTTTATTCTATGGCTGATAGGATTGTCAAGATCTGCCGAAGGATGGAATCTACAAGATGCATATATGTCGATACTTGGGCAAACACCAAGGATAGTTGGCGCCTCTCTTGTGGCATATTTTGCAGGCGAGTTTTCCAATTCTTATATACTTGCCAAAATGAAGATATTAACCAAAGGCAAGTGGCTGTGGACAAGGACCATAGGATCGACGGTCGTAGGCGAAATGATAGATACCATCTTATTTTGCTTTATAGCATTTTTTGGATTTTATTCGAACAAGCTCTTGTTTTCGATAATTATTTCGAATTATATATTTAAAGTCGGGCTTGAGATGATAATGACTCCTATCACATACAAGGTAGTGGGATTGCTAAAGCGCAGGGAAAACGAAGACTATTATGATTATAAAACCAATTTTAATCCGTTTAAAATAAACTAGGGATTAAAAATCTGGTTTTTCTAAAAATCAGCAAGGCAGGATTTAAAAGGAGACAAAATAGATTGATAAGAAACATCATTTTTGATTTTGACGGAACCCTTGTTGATTCAAGCAGCGCCATAAGCAAGCTTTACAGTTATTTTGCAAAAAAATACAACATATCCAAGCTTGATAAGGAAGGTTTTGAGGCAATAAAAACACTCCCCTTAAAACAAAAAATGAGAAAGCTTGGCGTACCCATGAGGAAACTGATATCAATGTCTGTCGAGGCCAAGAATGTTTATTCTTCCTTTATTTCAGAGATAAAGTTTAAAGAAGGTATTCCTTGCATTCTTTCCGAACTAGCTGACAGAAGAATAAATATGTTTATACTCTCGTCTAATTCAGTCAGCAACATCAATAAATTTTTGAAACTTAACGGTATTTCATTTTTTAAAGGCATTTATTCTTCTTCAAATATTCTAAAAAAGGATTTGACAATAATCAAATTATTAAAAAAACACAATTTATCGAAAGATGAAATCTTGTATGTGGGCGATGAGGTGAGGGATATAATTGCGTGTAAAAGAATAGGCGTAAAGATAGCTGCCGTATCCTGGGGATTTGATTCTGCCGATTCGTTAAGCGACAGCAATCCTGATTACCTGTTCAATAAACCATCTGATTTATCAAGCTGCTTGACTTCCTGAAAATTACCGCATCGACTGATCGCGTAAAATTAAATTTATCTGTTGCGTCATCCAAAAAAGTATCTGAATTTATTTATAAATCAACTGTTTAATAATATAATATGTACAACATCTGTTTTTCTTCTGTTTTTTAAATAAAAAGTAAGAAGAAAGGAACTCATGTTGAAAAAGTCTTCAAGAATAATTTATTCATTTCTTAATCTTATCGGATTTTTGGCGATGGTTGCCGTTAATGCTCTTGCGGTATTATTGCCTATAAACAACAGGACTACTCAGGAACTTTCGGACAAGTATCCTAACTTGTTTGTTCCGGCAGGAATAACATTTTCGATCTGGGGAATCATCTATATACTGTTGTTTCTGTTTATGATATATCAATTTGCGATAGCTTTCAGAAAAAGTGCAAGCGAAAGAGGAATTATTGAAAAAATCGGCATATTGTTTTTCATTTCATGTATTTTAAATATTGCTTGGATAATTACGTGGCATTATGAAGTAGTATGGCTTTCTCTTATAATAATGGTCTTGCTTTTCATAAGTCTTGCAGCAATTTATGTAAGACTCGGTACAGGAAGACCAGGCATAAAAAATTCAGAAAAAATTTTTGTGAATATTCCATTTAGCGTTTACATAGGATGGATTACAATTGCCACAATTGCAAATATTACGGCTTTTCTTGTAAAGATTAATTGGAACAGATTCGGAATCAGTGATCAGATATGGACGGTTATCGTAATAGCTGTCGGAACTATAATCACGCTGGCAACAGTATTTGTAAGAAATGA
>JAQUMQ010000079.1 GCA_028718045.1 Actinomycetota bacterium | reverse complement strand
AAATTATTTTTTTCATATTTTATTCCGATTGTTAATTTGAAAAAATCTGAATTGTTTTTAATTAAAAATAACGGCATGGATTCTGGGTATTTTAAAGAATTCTGTTTTTGCGATAAATATTTAGAAAACATCGAAATGAAATCCGGTTGCGAAGATATCGGTACCGCCACAAGTGGCAAAAGCATATTGAATGAAAATTCCAAATATAAAAAATTAAGTAATACCAAAAACCACTATCATGCTGACGAGAGTGAGGAAGTCAAACAGGTAAACAGCGAAACATTTATAAACACCGGCATGAAAAATGGGAAAATTTTTTTGGGCAAAAATAATAGTACCGCAAACGATATGCCGGTTGAAGCAGATTATGCAGCCGGTTTAAAAAAAATCGATTCAGATGCAAGCGATATAAAAAAAGAGTCAATTATAAATAAAAAACCGGACTTATTTGAAATTATTAACAATGACGGGGATATAAAAAATTTACAAAAAAACATCAGTTCGATGACTGCAGAAAATTATAAAACATTGAAAAATTTTATCGGAGAAAAAGAAACAAATATTTCCGGCAACGAAAAATATCTTGGAGAATCTGAAGCAGATAAAACGATAAAAAGTAAGAATACCTCGAACAATGTTTTGCCTAAAGATTTTTTCGGCAAATCCGATAATAGGATAAACAGTTATGAGAAATTTGACGAATCAAGTTATACCGCTAAATCTGATTTAACGAAAGAAAAGTTAAATCAAAATAAAAATGTCGACAACTTCAGGAATGGATTGATTTTTAAACTGGATAATTCAAAACAAATGAAAGGTTTGCAGTTTAAAGTCAGTGATAGTAAAGACGAAAACCTAGGTAACGGTATCGCAAATTTCAATAATCAAATTTTCCCGGACAAATCATTTTTATTAAATCAAATCTTGAATCTGCAGAAATTAAACAATGTTGTATTTAATTCAATCAGGTATTGCACAAGAAACGAAGTTAATGAAATAAAGTTAAATATGGATCCGGAATATCTGGGGAAGTTAACCATTAAAATCGCAAGCAGGAACAAAAAAGTAGATATCCTTATCGAAGCCTCTGTAGAATATACCAACGATCTTTTGCAAAAAAATGTTCAGATGCTAAAAGACAGCTTGGGAGAAAAAGGTGTCGACATCAATCAAATAACTATAAATCTTGAAAACCAGGCAAGTCAAAACGAACAAGATCTTACGTATCTTAAGCATGAAAAAAGACAAGAAGGAGTCTTAAATAATGCTATGAATATGGGATTAAGCAACGGTTCGGTCGAAGCAGCCATGGATATTTCAAGTATCTGGAACGGGAATTCTTATTATCTGAATAAACTTGTTTAGGCAAGTTCGTATTTTTATCGGAAACAATGTTTTTATGAAATTACAAATAGGAGGTTAAAAAAATGAGCATATCGTCGGTAAGCTCGGTAACAGATTCGGGTCAGGCAGCAAAAATAAAAAATGAGAAATATTCAGATTTGGGTAAAAGCGATTTTTTGGAATTAATGGCTGCGCAATTGAAATACCAGGATCCTTTGTCACCGGTTAGTAATTTTGATTTTTTGAGTCAAGCCGCGCAATTTAGTCTTTTGGAACAAGTAGCCAGCTTGAACTCAAGATTCGATGTTTTAACTCAGATATATGACATGACTTATGCCAATAGTTTTTTAAACAAAGTCATAGAATGGGAAGACGAAGAAGGAAATATCAACATATCCACTGTCGATAAGATCGAAAGAAAAGATGGGGTGGTGTGGCTTTGTTCGGAAAATAACTATATTGCGCCAAGCTGGGTTAAAAGCATATCGGTTTCTGAGAAAAACAATAATCAAAATGAGGAAAACTTAATTTAAACAGAGGTTAGATATGCAGCGCATAGAATCATTAAACAGTTCAAAAGTCTATAAAGATATCGACTTGGCAAAAAAAAGCAAGATCGATAAAGATGACAATATCCAAAAGTCATGTTTTAAAGATGAACTTGCAAATGAAATAAAGGAAATCGTATCCGAAAAAAAACCAGACGCTAAGTCGACCGAACTCTTGAAATTTTCCAAGCATGCCATGGATAGAATTTCGTCACGGGGGATCAACCTAACAGAGGCAGAAATATCGAACTTAAGCAAAGCATTGAATAAGGCCGGCAGCAAAGGCATAAAAGATTCCCTCGTAATGCTTAATGACACTGCTTTTATTGTAAGCGTGAGAAACAAAACAGTCATAACGGCAATAAACAAAGAAAATTTTCAGGAAAGTATAATAACGAATATAGACGGAGCGGTTATTTTATAAAGCCCGGACCTCTTTAGGAAGGCTTTATAAGAAAAAATATTAAATAGATTTTAAAATCTTAAGGAGGAATGATTGAAATGATGAGATCAATGTTTTCAGGTGTTTCAGGTTTAAAAATACATCAGACGATGATGGATGTTATAGGAAACAACATTGCCAATATCAATACCGTCGGATATAAAAGCAGTTCCGTAAATTTCCAAAGCATGCTTAGCCAGACAATCAAAGGTGCTTCCACACCTAGCGATAATAACGGCGGTTCCAATCCGATGCAGGTTGGTTTAGGTGCAAAAATGTCGAGTATTGATTTCAATTATGCTCAGGGGAACTTACAGTCGACAGGAAAAATCACCGATATGGCAATACAGGGTGAAGGGTTTTTTATTTTGAAATCCGGGTTAGGCACTTATTATACGAGAGCAGGAAATTTTGCTTTTGATTCGATCGGAAATCTCGTAAACCCTTCAGACGGTTCGATAATCCAAGGATGGCTTGCAAACAGCAGCGGTGTCATTAATACAAATACTGCTCTTACGAATTTAACTATACCTATAAATCAAGCTATCAGGCCTGTTGCAACCACAACTGTAAATTATGCGGGAAACTTGCCGTCCGATGCCAGTGTGGGGGATATATTTTATGCTCCAATTAAGGTTATCGACTCTCAGGGTAATTCGCACGAACTTACGATTGGATTTGAAAAGACCGCAAGCAACGCATGGAACTGGACGGTGACAACTCCAACCGGAGCTTCAGGAAATGGCGCCATAGCTTTTAACGCAAACGGGAGCATAGCTTCCGTTACGGGAGGGCCTATTACATATAGTCCGTCCGGCGCAGATGCAATGAGCATCGCTCCTAATTTTGGAACCGTCGGTGAAATCAACGGAGTCACTCAATTTGCGACTGAGACAACCGTCAGCGCAGTTAAGCAAAACGGTAACGTTTCGGGTACCCTTAAATCAATTTCGATAGGTGAAAACGGCGAAATTACCGGAGTATTTTCCAACGGTCAAAACAAAGTTCTCGGTCAGATTGGGCTTGCATTATTTAAAAATCCAAGCGGTCTTTTAAGCATGGGAAACAGTTTTTTTACAGAATCAAATAACTCGGGATTACCTATAACAGGTAAGCCAGATTCAGGCGGGAGAGGGCAAATAATAGTCGGTAATGTCGAAATGTCAAATGTGGATTTAGCGAAAGAATTTGCCGATATGATTGTTGCGCAAAGAGGTTTTCAGGCAAATTCAAAAATTATTTCAGCTTCCGACGAAATGCTTCAAGTACTGGTTAATATGAAAAAATAAATATAAATCTTGACGCTTGGTACAAATTTTTATTAATTTTCAAAGTGATGAACATGGTCGAATTAAACAGGTCGGACAATAAAAAAATAGAATTGAATCTTGGACAAATATCAAGGATAGAAGAAGAACCGGATACAGTTATTATTCTTTCTAGCGGTAAAAAGATCAAGGTAAAAGATGACGCAAAAGATATCATAAAAAAGGCAGCAAAACATGAGCTGGAATTAGCTCAAAAGGCAAAAAATAAAAAAGTATCCGGTAATTCTTTTAAAGAATAAAACAGATCGGGAGCAAAGATAATGTCAATAATTAAAAAAGATAAACATTTTAATCTTTAAAAAGCTGCCAAAGGCAGATTTGATTAAATTTTATTAAACTTTGCTCCCGATAAAACAAAGAAAGGAAAAACTATGATCGAGCTACATAGACTGGATAATACCAAGATACTTATAAATTCTGATCTGATCGAATGCATAGAGGAAATTCCGGATACCATAATTACGTTAATTACAGGCAATAAGTATATTGTCAAGGAGGATTTCAAAAAGATAGTAAAAAGCATAATCGATTTCAGAAAAAAAGCTGCCTACATTTCCGTAAGCCGGTACAAAGCATTAAAGAAAGAAAATTATGACTTTAAAAAGAATCTGAAAAATGTTGAAAAGAAATAAGCATCAAATCAATCAATTAAGGTTATATATGTTATGCAAATAAATTTTATATATAAAACAAACGATATGATCAAAACATATATTTTATATTGAAACTATGGTGATGAAGTGATAGATATAGCAACAATTGCAGGTCTGATATTTGCTCTTGCTTGTGTGGTTGCGGGAACAATATTGTCAGGCGGAAATATAGCAAAATACTGGGATTTGGCGTCTATAATTATTGTTTTGGGTGGGACACTCGGCGGAACCATAATGAGCTATCCATTGTCAATTACCAAATCCGCCTTGACAAAAGCTTCCGTCAAAGCTTTCAAGAATAATAAAATCATTTATGAAAAAACCATCGAAGATATTATTAGCCTTGCATTAATGGCAAGAAAAGAGGGACTGCTTTCGCTTGAAAAAAAGATACCTGAAATGAAAGATGAGTTTTTTAAAAAAGGTTTGCAGCTTGCTGTCGATGGTCTTGATTCAAATAAAATAATAGAAATAATGGAATCCGAGATTTCCGAAATGGAATCCAGGCACAGCAAAGCAGTTAACTGGTTCACTACGGCTGCGGGTTATTCTCCGACATTTGGAATGATGGGAACAATCATCGGATTGATAATTGCCCTTGGAAATATGGATTCTCCCGAGTCTCTCGGGCAAGCTGTTGCGGTTGCTTTCTTAACCACGTTGTATGGGGTTTTATTTTCAAATCTTATATACATACCTATTTCAAGAAAATTAAGCATAAGAAGCGAAGAAGAAGTCAAGGAAAAGCAATTGATTCTGATCGGAATCCTTGGCATTCAAAGCGGTGCCAATCCAAGAATAATAAAGGAAGAGTTGCTTGTTTTTGCGAAATCCGTGACAGTTAAAGAAAAAAATAAGAAAAATCTAAATCCAAGCAATTTAAAAAAAGAGAATATTAAATGAGATTAAAAAGAAAAAACGGAAATAGCAGTGAAAATACGGACAGATGGCTTACGACCTATTCCGATATGATAACAAACCTGCTTGTTTTTTTTGTTTTGCTTTATTCGATTTCGATGGTTGACCTTGCCAAATTCAAAGAAATAGCCACTACCTTAAGTTCGGCTTTCGGAACGGGTTTTATAGAATTTATAGATAAAGAAACAAAAAATAATAGCGGCAAAAATGAGGGAGGAAGTTCGCCGGTCATTATTTTTGACAGATTTGTGCCGCCGGTAATCAAGGATGTCGAAAAAATAGGGGAGGATTTTTACAGAGGGAAAACAGATATTTCGGAAGAAGACCTCGAAAAAGATAAAGTATTTGTTTCGGATGATGAAGCAGAGCTTCTTGGCATCGCAAGAGACATAAAAAACAAGATAACGGATGCTAATCTTGGCGAAAATGTAAGCATAACAATCGAAGACGGCGTTTTGATTATAAGAATAAAATCAGAAGGTGTTTTGTTTGAGTCGGGAAGCGCCGAATTAAAAAGCAATATATTGCCTTTATTGAATATAATCACGGATTCTTTAAAGTTCTACAGGGGCCTTATCATGGTCGAAGGTCATACCGATAATGTTCCGATAAATACGATCAAGTATCCCTCGAACTGGGAGCTTTCGACTGCAAGAGCCGTTTCGGTATTGAAATACTGGATTAACAACAAAATGGTTTTGCCTACCGATATAGTTGCGGCAGGATATGCGGATACAAAACCCATAGATACTAATGAAACCGAAGAAGGCAGAGCTAAAAACAGGAGAGTCGAAATTTTGATATTAGGCAGAGAACAAGTAAAAGCTTATGGCAGATAACGGATATGAAACAAGAGTTTAAACATCAACAGATATACAAGGGGTCAATATAATGAGTATGAATTTTGAATTGCGGTGTAAAAATAATGATAAAAAAACAAAAAAATACATAAGAAAAAGAAATCATGAAAACAATATTTTTCCAAACAGTCATTTTAGAATTTTTATCGTGTGCGTATTGATATTATTTATTTTACCGGTTTTGTTATCATGCAAAAAATCTGATAAGGCTATAGAAGAAACGGAAGTAATATTTGGGCCTACTTTTGACACCGGAGAGATTATTGTCAACTTGGCTGATCTGGGTCAGGCACGCTATGCCAAAATACAAACAGTGCTTGAACTAAGCAATAAAGCAACTTCAGATGAGATCAATACCAGATCGCCTCAAATAAGAGACATCGTGATAGAAATATTCAGTTCCAAGCAGGCAGAAGAATTGCTGGATTTAAAAAGCAGAGACGATATAAAAAAAGAGATATTTAACAGAATAAATTCTGTTTTAAAAAAAGGTACCGTAAATAATGTTTATTTTACGACGATGGTTATCCAGTGAC
>JAQUMQ010000078.1 GCA_028718045.1 Actinomycetota bacterium | reverse complement strand
TCCTCCAAATTGTTCTTCTTCCGAAGGTATTGCCATAAAAAGCTTGGGAAGGTCTTCTCAAAGAAAGCAGTGCCGCATCTTTGAAAACTCCCGATATCGATATTTCAGGTTTATTCTTTGACATACCAGCTCACTTAAATCTATATCTGATTTATAAAGTATATTAAAATAATTTAAATACATAAAATATTTTTTACATCTTTTGCGATTCGTTCCGCTTTTCATATAATCATCGATAATTAAAATATTATATTTGTTTCTTTTTTGATAAAATATATCAATTATTTTTATGAGTTATTTTAAATGAGAGTTGGGACTTAGTTAGGAGCTATTTTGGATAACGAATATTTAAAGCCTAAAAAATTCAATGAAAAGGAAATAAAGAAAAAAATATTCCAGGACAGATGGGTAAGATTCGCATTTGGATCTCAAGGCTTGGTTAATTCACAAAATTTAAATCTCGGAATCGTAGAATTTGATAAAGACAAAACATCTCTTATGCATTCACACGATGTCGAGGAATCGTTATATGTACTTGCCGGCAAGGGTATTGTTGAAGCCGGAGGAACGATTTATCATGTAAAAAAGGGAGATTTTGTCTATATCCCAAAAAATACGGAACACACAATAATAACGGGAAACAATAGCAGGATACGTATATTATTTGTTTTTGGCGGAGAAATACACATTGATTATTGATATTTGCAATCGAAATTTATATCTGTAAGATTTGTTTAAAGGAAATAGCCTTTGGTTGTTTTGTGATCTATTTTTATTTATCGTATAATCCAATCGAATATTTTACCGTCTTTATATTTAATTTGAATTAGCTTTGTATGATATTTACGGTTAAGAAATGGTTGCAAATAATTAAGTGTTTAAATGTTCAAATTATTTTTTTTGGATTAATTTTTTGAAATTTTCGTAATATATTTTAGAATTCAGCTTGAAAGCAAATAACAAAACAAAAACAAAAAACGGAGGTAGTAAATTGACGGAACATGATATCAGCTTCGATGACTATGCATCGGCAGATATAGCAAAAAAAGTGGAAGCAGCAGCTGTTAAAAAAGCATCTCTGCCTTTCTGGAGCGTGGTTTTTCTTTCAATAATTGCAGGCAGTTTCATAGGTATTGGGGGAATGTTTTCCACTTTGGTAACCTTCGATTCAAACCTCCCATTGGGTATAACGAAACTGCTTGGAGGGCTCGTCTTTTGTGTGGGCCTTATTCTTGTAGTCGTTGCAGGAGCCGAACTCTTCACAGGAAATAACCTTATCGTAATGGGTGTAGCATCAAGAGTCGTAAGATTTTCCCAGTTATTAAGAAATTGGGCCATTGTTTATACCGGAAATTTGATAGGCTCACTTGCGGCTGCATTTCTTATGTATTATACAAATCTTTGGAAGATGGGTTCTTATGGATATGCTGCAAAAGCTGTAATAATTGCGGCAGAAAAAACAAACCTGACGTTTGTCGAAGGCATTACAAGAGGAATCCTTTGCAACGCTCTTGTATGTCTTGCAATCTGGATGTGCTTTGGCGCAAGGCAGATCATAAGCAAAATAGCAGCAATTATATTTCCGGTTACCGCTTTTGTGGCTATCGGATTCGAGCACAGCATTGCCAATATGTATTTTATCCCATTTGGTCTTATACTAAAAAACAATCCAAATGTTATCGAATCAGCTGCCAAGATGTCTGCAAGTCTCAATTTAAGCAATCTTACAATTTATGGTTTTTTGGGAAATTTGCTTTCGGTTACGTTAGGCAATATCGTCGGCGGAGCAATTATGATCGGCCTTATATATTGGATAATAATCGTCGTACCCCAAAAAAGAAAAAGATAAGCAGCAGAATAGAAAAATCATAAAATAAAAGTTTTTTAATCAAGCCAAGATAAGTCGAGGTCTTTATTTAATAAGCAGGTATCCAATAACAAATAAGATATCCGGCAGTCGTTATTTGCCGGATATCTTATTTTTTTGCTTTCGTGTCTTTTGATTTTTCTTTTTTGACCAAGATAATATATTTTGTTCTGTCGGCAATTAAAAGGACCGTAAGAAATACCCAGGTAGCTTGAGTAAAGGTTCGGGCTATAATATCTGTTGTTGTGGAACCGTAATATAAAGTCACATTTTCCTGTCTTGGAATGACCATCATAAATGACGGTGAAATCGCATATGGGCCGTCGGCGCCGATTGCTTTCCAATTGGGAAAATAAGATATTTTTATAAAATGAGGAACTCCTATCGCAGTTGTCTTGAAAGTTATTTTCTCGTTTTCGATATGCTCTTCAATCACCTCGCCGCCAGTTTCCATGGAGACTGAGTTAACTTTTGTTACCAGATCCGGTGTTATTTCCCTGAAATTTTCAAGTCCCTTCTCTCCCTGATCCCATACGATATATGCTTTATTTGAATTATCATACTCGAACCAAGGAAGAATGGTATTGTACCATTCCTGTGTCTTAATCTTAACCGGCATATTTTGCAAAACTTCGACATATTTATTGGTCGTATTTACTTCATAAAGATGAAAGACATCGAATTTTGCCATAAGCTTAGCATCAGGGCTTTTGTCAAACTCAGCTACAACTTCGGGCGAGCTTGCAATCATATAACAGATATTCATCATTTTCATATTTTCGATGCCGAATTTGACATTAACGGATGGCAGCTTTATTTTCGGTATTACATTGCTTGGTTTTTTTGAAAGCAAAGCTTGGTTTATGCAATGAAAAGGTGCGGTAAAAGCACCCTCGACAAGAAGGCCTTCCATTGTTGCACTTTTTGTCCAGTAAGGAATAAGCTCGAGAGCCCTTGTCGTACCAAGTTTTTCAAGAGCATCATGATTTTGTTCAACCATCCATCTTCCTTCCGGCTTGGAATCTATATAAGCCATCATAAGACTGTATATTTTCCAGTATGGTTTTTTCTCATAACCGGTATAGTTGTAGGTCGTCCAGCCTATGGCTTTGGGACGAAGAGGAAGAATGACTCCAAAAGCAGCTATCGCTATCAAAGGAACAAAAAGTAATGCGCAAATCTTGCTTGCCGAAATCTTATACTTTCGCAGATAAACCATAAGAATTCCGAATAATACAAATAAAAAATAAGCAGCAAGCAAAAGATCGATAATATAAATATATGGCAAAAGCCTTGCATTCCATATCCTGCCCCTGCCTGGAATAAAAAATGCAAGAGTTAGTAAAAGATATGAAATGGTAAGCATAATATTTCTTCTGTCATCTCTTCTTGAAATAACAATTATATAGGTTATAAGACCTATTACCGCCAATATAACGGCAGGAATCAGCTGATTGGGAGCCAGGGGCTTGAAATTCTTCAAATTGTCCCATCCCATGTTAGGGGTATATTTAAGCTTGAGTGCAAAAGGCACACTCCAAAAAGCCGTCAGGAAAAATCCCAATAAAAGAACAAAAATCATGTACCATACATTTTTTGCTTTTCTGTTTTCAAGAAGAAGCCAAGGCAGCATTATCAGTAAGCATATTGTCGTAAGGACATGCGAAAGGGCAACAGCCATTAAAATAAAACAATTAAGAACAAAAAGCCAATCAAATTTAGCGCCTCTTTCAAGCCCTAAATGCATGGTGCCAATAAATAAAAATCCCAGTGCGAAACTTAAAGAATATCCGAACTCCCCGGCAAGCGTACTCAAAAAATTTCCGCCATAAATTGAAAAACTATCGATGAATAAAAACAGCGCTCCTCCCAATGCTCCCAAGAGTGGGTAAGGATATTTGAATCTGAATAGCTTAACCATCCAATATGTGCATGCAGGAAGAATAAATGACCCCAAAACGGTGGTGATCTTAAAAGCTATATTATAGGGAATAATTTTGCTTAAAAGGGCGACGATTAAATAAGGAAAGGGGAAATAAAATTGTATAATCGGCATTCCTGCAAACCAGCCATTTGACCATCCCGTTACCTTGAATTTTGGCAGCAGGTTATCTATCATAAATTTTATCCCATAATGATGAGTGCCGGTATCTCCTCCGGCAGTGGTAGTTAAGCTAAAAATAAGCCATGGCCTGAAAACAACACAAATGGCAAAATATATTATTGCAAATACAATTATTGTCGTAACTTTATTTATGTTGATTTTTTTTATACAAAGCTTGTCTCTTATAAAACTGTTATTTATATACCAGTAGTTTTGTTCAAAATCCCCCTCGATTATGCCTTGTTCGTCAATATATGATTTAGCTCTTTTGGATAAATTGTTAAAAAAAGAATGAATGTTTCTAAAAAAAGTCCTAAATTTTTCCATAAAAAATCAAGTCCGTGGCTTTCTTTTCAAAATATAAAATTATTCAAATTAAATGCATATTATATCTTTAATTTGAAAATTAAAAAAATTTTTTAATGTTTTTTTTAATATCAATCACCCTCAATCATATAAGATTTGTTTGTTTAAGCTTTCCCAAGCATTTTTTGCGATAATTTTGTACGACAATTACTGGTAAAAGATTGCGCCTTAAAATATGTTTTTAATTTTTATTAAATCCCAGCAAACACAAAAAAGAAACTACCTATGTCTGGATGCTTCTTGTGGACTGTTTTTGTCGATTAGTTTTTATTTAAATACAATTATATTAAACCTGCTTTAGATTATTGATATTAAATATTATAATTCTTATATATTTGCTTACTTACATAAAAAACATTATAAAAAATAAATAATTTTCGGAGGTTGCAATGTCAGTACATCCGGAGCCTTCTGCAAAAGAAAAAAAAATAATAATTTCAAAAAACACCGTAGGCAATAAAATAACATGCGCAATTGACAAAAAAGCAATAACCAAAAAAACCGATATCGAATTTCATCATATAAAGCCTTTAACCTTTTACGAAAAATCCGATTCCTCAAATCTTGTTACCGTTTGCAAAAAACACCATAAAGAATTACAAGAATTATCGCTTACGGAATATAATTCGGCTAAGGAAATGGAAAAATTTTTCAAAACCGGACTTAAAAAACTAAACGATGTAATTGAACTAAAACTGAATGGAAATATTTATGAGAAAAATATCAGAATGAAGATTAGCCAAGATAACAATGAAGTAAGCATGGCTTTTGAGGATAATGATTATAGGAAAGTATTTCCTTTGTCTGTTTGCCCTTCGACAGGATTCAAATATTTTTATACCGTCCTTTCCATCGATTATATACATAATGACGAAGAGCTTCAGCCAAGACCTCTTGAAATGGCAAGACTTTTTAATCTTTACAGGCATCTTCTTGTAAATACCCAACTCACTCCTTCCGTATGTAGACTTGCAAACCATAGGATTTTACTGTTTGACGGCCAGCATAAAGCTGCCGCTCAGATTTGGGCAGGAAGAAAAGAAATCGAGTGCAAAATATATATAGATCCTGATATCGGATTGCTGAAGGAAACAAATCTGATTGCCCACGATAAACTAAGGCAAATGCCATTTTTCACATCGGTATTAATAAGTAAATGGGCAAACATTTTTGCAGAAGAATGGAAAGGATATATGGCCGGGAAAGGACCTAAATCCGAGTCGGGATTCGTGTCTTTTTTAACTGGAAAAGGTAAAAAGAAATCGACAGCTATAAATATGATCGAAAGCAATATATATGACAGCATAATTGAAGATAAAAAAAATTCAATTACAAAATATATTGAAGAATTTAGCCCGACAAACAAAAAGCCTTTAACCACGAACAGATTAAAGCAAACCGTATTTAAAAAATTTGTCGCATTACCTCCGCTTGATATAAATATCGAGGAATCCGATAAGCTAAGAGAATTCGAAAGAAAAAATATCGTAAAACTTTTGAACATGATTGCCAATCACACTTTGACAGATAAATGGGATCCCGATAAAAATGACGAAAACCACAGAAAATCCGAAAGAATCTATCTTTCCGGATCCTTCAAAGCATGGACAGGCATATTAAAAGATGCTGTTGCGGCAGTCTTGGAACTTTTCGATGAAAATGACAGAAAAGAAATTTTTCTCAGGGAAATAAGCAATGACGATTGGGAAAGCATAGAAAATTGCATGGAGGTTATGTTTAACCGTAATGTGTGGCACGACGGCACTCAGGAAAATTACAATACGCTAAGGCTTTCAAACGAAAATCAGGTCAGAAAATATCTGTCAAGAAGAGGATTGAGCGTAAACGATATGCTGTACCATCGCAACCTTGACGTAGACAATTTTATCGATTAATAAATTCAAAAAAAATTTTTGATTATTTTCCGATTATCGATATGACTTTTTCATGAATATTTTTTTATAATCATCGATTTTAATATATATCCAAAATCGGAAGTTTGGTCAAAGGTTTATTATTTACGTATTTGTTCCTTAAAGGTTTGAATATTTTAATAAAGTTCCGCAAACTTTTAATGCTTCCATGATCGATTAACCTGGATATAGGTATTTTTTTTAAAAAAATTATTTTTTATATTTAATATTTTTTCCTATTTTTATATAATCCTTTTGGTGTCTTTTTTATAATTGATAACAAACAAAATTACCAACTATAAAACTAGCTTATGTATTTTAAATTAATTATTCAGGTATTAGGAGGTCTCGTACTTTTTATTTTCGGAATGACCACCTTAAGCGATAGTCTTCAAAAAATTGCTTCG
>JAQUMQ010000077.1 GCA_028718045.1 Actinomycetota bacterium | reverse complement strand
AAGATTATATGACAAACTTTTTATGAAAGAAAATCCTCTTAAAACGGAGGGAAGCCGTGATTTTAAAAACAACTTGAACCCGCAATCCTTGACAATCGTTAATGACTGTAAACTAGAGCCGTCTCTCAAAACAGCAAAGGCAGGCAATATATATCAGTTCGAAAGATTGGGATATTTTTGCGTCGATTGCGATTCAAACGATAAAAAAATCATATTTAACAGAACCGCAAGATTAAAAGACGAATGGGTTAAAATCAAGGCATCCATAAAGAAATAGAAATATCCACGCAAATTACCTAATTATGAAAACTTGGTGATTGCTAATAAATTATTTGAATTAACCAAAAAAAATTTCTCAAATCAGCTGTTTGCTTAAATACTTCCTCGCCGCATATTTTAATACCTGAATTGAATGTAATAAAAACGAAATTTTTAAAAAATTTGTTTTTTGTCCCAATACCAGTATAATTTTATTACAGTCTTAACAATTACTTTTATCAAAGCCTTTATAAAGAGAGGTTTTCGATGTCAAGAAGAGTTTATTTCAGAGAAATTTATTTTTATATCGTATGCCTTGCAGCAATCATTATTTTCATAGTCGGCATCGTAATGGCATATGACGGCATTATAAATTTTCTCAAACCTACGACATACATGACGAAATCGGGTGCAATGAGTATATATTCGCAAGAACAATATAAAAACCTGACTGCAGAACAAATAGAAAAGTTTGCCGAAGATGAAATCAATACTTCTATTCAAAATGAAAAGGATAGAGGATTTAAAAATTTACTTAAAGGAGTTCTGCTCATAGTTATAGCGATTCCGCTTTTTGCATTCCACTGGAGAAAAGCTCAGCAGATGTGGAAATTAAGCCTTGAAACCAAGGATACAGAATAATGCAACGACGCAATATTTGATATATGAGTTTTAATCCTTTTTATCATAAGAACCTTGTTTTACAGGTGGAGAATATTCTCCTGATTCGGCAAAAGTATTCTTCAGTCCTATTTTTTTCACAAAAATGGGATACTTGTCACAAATAAAATCGCCGACAGCTGAACCCAGACCGTTTCTTATCTGATGATCTTCTACGGTTATGTGCTATATCGATATTCTTAATGATATAATTACAAAATTATAATAATAAAATATTCACAAAAAATTATAAAAAGGAAGTAGTATGGATATCTATGAAATACTAACTTCGAGAAGAAGCATAAGAAAATTCAAACAAACTGAAATTCCCATTGAAACTTTGAAAAAAATTGTAAACACAGGAAGACTTGCGCCTTCCGCAGGCAATTTACAGCCACTCGAATATTTTATAGCCCTAGATAGCTCATTGAGAGAAAAAGTTTTTGAAACCTTGAGCTGGGCAAAATATATAAGACCCGAAGGTAATCCTCAAAAAGGTGAACAGCCTATGGCATATATTATAATTATTGTTAACAATGAAATTGCAAATTCCGATCAATTCAAATATGACGTAGGCGCAAGCATCGAAAACATGATAATTGCCGCACTTGCAAAAGGTATAGGATGTTGCTGGATTGGTTCTGTCAATAAAAAATGCTTGTCCAAAATACTGCAAGTCCCACCAAACCACTCAATAGATTGCGTACTGGCGCTTGGTTATCCGCTTGAAAACCCGATATGCATAGATGTTGAAAAAGATGATTCAATAAAATATTATAAAGATTTAAACGGCAAGCTTCACATGCCAAAAAGAAAGCTTGACGATATAATTCATATCGATAAATTCTGATAGTCTTTTATTTCTCTCTCGCTGCTATTTTCAAATACCCTATCCCCGCAATGAATATTATCAAGGATAATATAACCGCGATTGACGAGCCATATCCCATCCTATGTAAACTGAAAGACTCCTTATACATCGATACTGCAAGAGTTTCGGAACTTCTGGCTGGACCTCCGGCAGTCATTACCCATATTATGTCAAAAATCTTAAAACTTCCGATAATATTCAATATGATGACAATGGTTGTGATAGGTTTCAATAAAGGCAAAATAATTTTGGTAAATGTATGCCACTCATTGGATCCATCAATCTTTGCTGCTTCCAAAACTTCTATCGGTATATTTTGCAGACCCATCAAAAATAAAATCATGTTCAGACCGGTAGTTTGCCATGTAACTGCCGCAATCATGGCAAAAGTATTTTGCGGAATAATAAGCAACCATGATTTCGGAGCCGCTATTGCTCCAAAAAACATTAAAATGGAATTTAAAAATCCCGTTCTCGAAAAAATCCAATACCAAATAATTCCTATTCCTGCTCCTGACATAGCTAAGGGAATATAGAATATGGATTTTATCTGATCTGAAAACCAGACATTCTTAATGAATACAGCCAATATCAATCCTAAAACCATCGGAATAGCAAGAATAAACACTACCCATATCAGCGTGTTTTTTATCGATATCAACAGATTCGGGTCTGAGAAAATTTTTATATAGTTTTTTATGCCGATAAAGTTCATGGGATGCAATAAGTCCCAGTCCGTGAAACTTACATATAAAACAAAAATAATCGGGGCTATCAAAAATGCCAAAACCATCAATAAAGCAGGCGCAACATATAAATAATTAGAAAATGCACTATAATTCTTTTTTCCCTTTGCGAATTTTCCTCTCCCGAAAATCAATGATTTTCCTGGTGGGTATCATGTTTTAATACCCACCACTAATCGCATTATATATTTAGATAATTGCTTACCATAATTGCCATATCCGATGACCGTTTATTTTCCTTTATATTCATCCCAAGCCTTAGTTGAAAGCTGATCAAGTTCACTTATTACTGCTTCGTAACTATCAGGATTCAATACGAATTTATCAAAACTTGCGCAGGCAGGTAATGTAATAGTTTCAAGTGTTGCTTCCCAGAATCTTACCACTAACTCTGCATTCGGATCTCCGAAAACGTCCGCGGATATTTTTTGTTTGACGGAATCAAGTTTATCCTTAGGAACAGATGAATTCGCGGAAACAAAATTCATCGATTCCGACCAAATTGTCTGCCCCTCATCCGAAAGCCAGTATTCTATAAAAGCTTTAGCGGTAGCTTTATTTTTTGCATTATTTGAAATACACATAGGACCTGCTTCATAAATTACGGTTTTTGGCCTGTCTTTTAGATACGAAGGCATTACGAATACCGAATAATCCTGTCCTCCTTTAAGTTCTACGCTATCAAAAAATGCCGTATACCAATCTCCGCAGTAAGTCATTCCGACCTCACCTTTCGCAAACATCGGAGGTATGTCATTGCCCAAATCGACTCCGGGATCCGTAAAATACCCTTTCTCTATCATGTCCTTCCATATTTCGAAAGTTTTCTTAACTTCGTCGCAATTCCAACTTTTTTCACCTCTGCATATCGCATAATAAACATCAGGATAATTTGATGCAAATATTTGCTGGAACCAGAAGAAACTAGTCCAACCGCCTCCGATAGTAAAACCAATAGGAGTTACTCCTTTTGATTTTAAAGTATCGCAAATCGTAATAAACTCATCCCATGTTTTAGGCTCTTTAATACCATATTTTTCAAAAACTGGAATATTATAAAACATCAGCCATGACGCAACTAAAACAGGGGCGCCATATACCTTGCCTTCATATGAAAAACTATCAAGAATACCTGGATTGTATTTATCTTTTACTGGTTCGTATAATGATGTCAAATCTTCAAGCAAACCTTCTTTTGCAAGATCCGCTATCTTATAATTCGACCACCACGTAAAAACGTCGGGTCCTTCGGCAGTGGGGATTCCGGTCTTTACGGCTGCGGTATAAGTATCTATTTCCGTATAACCTGTCATTTCGACATCAATACCTGTTTTTCCCTTAAATCCCGCAAAAATAGCATCCCATCCCGTTTGCCAACTAGGTTTATCGGTAAACAATTTTAAAGGACCTGTTAACGCTTCTGTTGTGGTTGTTTCTTCGGCGGTGGTCTCAGCTGCTGTTTCTTCTGTAGCAGTTGTTTCCGTCGTTGTTTCCGGAGCAGGTTCCTCCTTGCATCCTATCAACATAAAACTAAACGATAATACAAAAATACAAATTAACAGCCAGGTAAAAAAATTTTTCATCTTGTTTCTCCTTGATTTTATTGAATGATTAAATTTTATATTCCCTATTTTAATATCACCTCCATTCAACCAATATTATTTCCATTATTTGAACTTGTTTTATTTTTTCATAAAAACGCTACACAAAGCCGGATTACTCTCCGGCCGTTTGTATTTTTAAACCTTGAATAAAATATTTCTGAAGCATTAAGTAAGCTATTATTATCGGCAATCCGCTTAAAAGGTTCCCGGTCATAATTACAGGAACATTTTTCCCGGTATAAACGGCATTTAAAAGCGAAAGTGCATTCATTATCGGTCTTACATTGTTTGAGCCAGACAAAACCATTCCGAGTATCAAATCATTCCATATATAGCTTCCTTGAAACAATACCAAAATGGCAACAGGTGCAAAAGAATTTGGTAAAATTATTCTAAAATATATCTGCATGTTGGTACAGCCATCTATCTTGGCAGCTTCGATATAATCATCAGGCAATGACATAAAATAATTCCTAAAAACAAAAACACAAAAAGGAATAGTGATGGCTATGTATATAAGCAACATCCCTAATTTGGTATTGTATAAGTTTAATGTAAGATAAGCTTTATAAAGCGGTATCAAATAAATCTGAATGGGAAAAATCATCCCGCTCCATATAATAATGAATATAAAAAAAGCTCCTCTAAGCTTTAATTTAGTAAGCCCAAAGCCGGCTAAAGATGAGAAAAATATAGAGATGCAGCTTCCGAATATTGCATAAAACAAACTATTCAAAAAAGGTTTTATAAACTTTGTTTCTATAAACACATATTTTATATTATTAAAAAGTTGAAACGATTTGGGAATTGCCCAAAAAGCAGACGATGCATAATCTTTAGACGATTTAAACGAAATCAAAATAAGGAAATAAACCGGAACAAGCCATGCCAGACATAGCAACAGCATGATTATAAACAATATGCTTTTATTGATATTGATTTTTATCTTGTCTTTCAAAGCTTTGCTCCTTTTTAAAATAAATTAGAACTCTATCTTAAATGTTACCAACTCAAAAGGTTTTACAACCATATCGACTTTTCCTCCCCGAACTTTCAACGTTTTTATGTTTTCTTCCAGAGGGGTTGTCAAATAAGATTGCGCTATCTTTTTGTTTGAGACAGAAAATTCAAATCTGCATTCTTTACCGGATATTTCAATTAGTCTTAGTAGTAATCCTTTTTTGTCTTCTGGTATTTTAAAGCCTATAAGCAATATATTTTCCGGTAAATTGTCTATAAACCTGTATTGTTTAAACTTGCCATTAATACTCTCATTTACGAAATTGGCATTCAAAGGTAAGTGCTGTGACCATCCAAAATGCTGGGCATTCGAAGAGTTAAAAGGTGGCTTATAGCTTTCGATGAAATAAGTAAAATTAAATCTCCCGCCCTGACTTGCAGGAGAATTGGTCCACCAGTGATTATTCATGGCAAACGAGGATATTATTGCATTTTTAAGTTCTATTTTATCAAGATATTCTCCGGTATTTATACCGCCCAACTGCACAAGCGGAGCTTCAAAAGGGCTCCATGTGATTCCGAAATCTTCATTGGAAACGTCAATCCATTTTTGTATGCAATACCAGTCTTTACTCGAACCGGGAAGCTGTTCTTTTTCCGGCTCATAATAACCGCCATGGCAATTCAATCTAAAGCATGGATTTGAGACATTGAATGGAAACATGAAATATAAAGATTCCATATTTAAATTTTCATATTTCGACAGAAAATTCTTTACAATAATCTTTTTAAAACAGTTATCCAGGATAATACATGATTTGATTTCCGGAAACATAAAACTTGACGATGAAGTTAAAATCTCTGTGTATATAGGGCCTTTCTTTATGTCTAAAATTTTGGAGTTCTGTGCAAAATATTTTTTAAACTTTACTTTTTTAGTTGGGGAATCATAAAAATCTTCATGGAGTTTTCTATAAAATGGTTGCAGAAACAATACGTCTTCCGCCAAGCCTTCATGCTGACTTAAATCGATAAATCTTTTATTCGTATCAGATTCATAAATGAACTGGTTAAATTTGAAGCCGCTTTTTGTGTCTATAAGATCCATATTCAAATCTTTATCGATGATTTTTTCGATCTGTCCTGTTTTATTGTCATATATTACTTTATAAAAGCAATTTTCAATTTTACCGCTTTGAGTATCACCAATATCTTCACAACCTTTATCCGTATCATAAACAGTAAAATCAAATACCTTAAAACCAAGCGGAGGAATATTTTCAGCGGCAAATGCAATTCTTGCGTTTCCTGTTTGCATATCATGGATATCAGGTTCTATGAATTGGGATTTTACTTCAGAACCGGATATGGAATCAAAAATCTTAAATCCTTTTTTGTCCTTAAATAACTTCCGTGGCAGTGCGACTTCGGCGATATCCGACCTTTCGAAATCAAGACAATTCGAAACGACTATACTTGATTTAGTATTCGATTTACCCATTTTAGCTAAACAAGATTTTGAATTCTCAGCTATCTCTTCTGCATTAATTGCTGCTTGATATACAAATGAAGCATTTTCATATCTTTGGCCTTTCGATTGCAGGCAATCTG
>JAQUMQ010000076.1 GCA_028718045.1 Actinomycetota bacterium | reverse complement strand
TTGTTTTGTTTATAATTCAAATTAGCGCCAGATATTAAAATCAAATAATCCTAAAATATAATAATTATTTCTAAATAAATGAGGTGCGGATCCTTTTATGCTGTCAAATTTGTCTAATTTTGCCTCAAATTGCTAAAAATGATACAATATGCCATAAGAGGTTAAGAAACAGAGCAAACCCTTCTTCGCTAAGTTCTCCTCAAAAGTTTTGGCTTCAAGAAAACTCCAAAAAGGTCAAGAAGGTTTTAGACAGGGGTGGGGAGCCAGTTATTTAATATATATAAAGATAGAAAATCAAAAACTTTCAGTTGTTTTAAATACCAAAAATTCCCCAAAACCAATCTTCAAATGTAAAGATTGCGGGGAAGTTTTTAAAAGTGATAATGGAAAAGATCTAAAACTAAAAAACTAAGTTCAATTATTTCTTATTCTTTTCAACAATATCTTCAATATATTTTTCTTTTTTATTGTGGTCCATCTTATTTTTTTGGTTTGAGTGCTGGGAAAGCAATAATTTCTTTAATCGAGTGTTGATTAGTCAAAAGCATTGTAAACCTATCAACGCCCATACCCCAACCTGCAGTTGGGGGCATTCCATACTTTAAGGCCTCAATGAAATTGCTGTCTAATAGCTCGCTTTCTTCCCAACCCGCCTCTCGCATTTTTGATTGTTCGCGGATTCTTTTTTCTTGCTCTATTGGGTTGTTTAATTCGCTATAAGCATTAACAATTTCCATCCCACCTC
Source organism: Actinomycetota bacterium (assembly GCA_028718045.1). GTDB lineage: Bacteria > Actinomycetota > Humimicrobiia > Humimicrobiales > Humimicrobiaceae > JAMDDL01. The sequence continues at coordinate 6,004 of JAQUMQ010000076.1, read as the reverse complement.
CACAGGTCAGTTGAAACCTCTGAGCCAATTCTGGTTGGTTTTGTTTTTCTTTTGCTAATGGTGAGAGCTCAATTGGATGGTCAATCACAAAAGTGGGTTGAATTATTTTAGGACGAGATATTTTTTTATAAAGTTCATCAACAAGTTTACTCCAAACAGTAATCTCTTTAAAGTTTAGATCTATTTTTCTTTTTTTCACTTCTTTTTTTAAACTTTTGAAATCCCGGTAATTACGAATATCAATTCCAGAATCTTTTTTAAGTAATTCAATAAAAGAAACTCGTGGATAAGGCGGTTTAAATTCAATTTGATTATCTTGATAGGTACTTTTTGATGCACCAATAATGGCTAAAACCGTTTTATGGATTAAGTCTTCGGTAAATTCCATCAGAAAATTATAATCTTTATATGTCCAGTAAAATTCAAATATTGTAAATTCTGGATTATGCATACGAGAGAAACCCTCATTGCGAAAAACTTTTCCAATCTCAAATACTTTTTCGAAACCGCCGACGATTAACCGTTTAAGATATAATTCAGGAGCAACTCTCAAATAGAAATCGCTATCCAAAATATTATAATGAGTAATAAACGGCTTTGCAGCAGCTCCACCCGGTATTGGTTGAAGGGTGGGTGTCTCAAGTTCTATAAATCCCTGTTTTTGCATAAAGTTTCTTAAGAAAGAAATTGTATTAGACTTTGTTTCTAAATTTTTTTTAACATCTTCATTAATTTGCAAATCAACAAACCGATTTCGGTAACGAAGATCTGTATCTTTAAAACCATACCATTTGGTAGGCAAAGGGCTAAGAGATTTAGTGAGAATAGCCAAATCATCTGCTTTAACCGTGATCTCTCCAGCGTGTGTTGCAAAAATTTCCCCGTGGATTTCAATATAATCGCCGAGATCAAAAAGGTTCACGAGTTGATATTTCTCGTTACCAAGAACATCCATTTTAAAATAAACCTGAATTTTCCCAGATTCATCCTTGATATCGGCAAACTTTGACTTACCATGGTCTCTAATTGCTGTGATTTTACCTGCCAACCAAAAACTTTTATCCAAACTATTTCTAGCATCACGGACATGCATTTCCCGCCTTGATACCGATGGATAAGGATTGATATTTTCCTTTTCGATTTTTTTAAGCTTTCCTAACCTTATTTGTTCTTCTTTTTTTGAATTCATAACAAATTTTATCTCTTGATTTTAACTATAGGATATCATAATTAAGATACCATATTTACAGCTTTATTACAAATATCTGCAAATTTGATATCTCCCTTGTCAGAAGAGGTTTTTAGTAGTACAATTATTGCAAATGAATAATACAAAACAATTATCCAAAAGTAAATTGCCTATGAAGATTTTTTTCTTTGAAAAGACTCCTTTTATGGGTGTTGAATTGCTAGATATTTTAAAAGATTATTCAATAGTATTTTATAATCTCGATCAAACATATTCTAACTTAAAAAATTCAGGCTTTCCAGTGATATCATATGGCGATCGCAATTTATCAAAAGCTATTGGAAGCGACAAAGCAGTTAGAATAATGCTCCAAGACCGTAAATTTTTAAAAAATATTATTGTGAATAAGGAGAACGCTCGTCTGCTTTTCTTTTATATGGACGCCAAAATGGATAATTTGTGTAAAAAATTCGGTTCAAAGTTAATTCTTCCGCCATATAATCTACAAGAGAAGTTGGGTAATAAACTTTTTTTGAATAAAATTATTAAGGCAATTCATTTTAGAGAAAATAAATGCATGAATATTAAAAATGGCAAACCAATAAACTCAGCATTATTTCAAAAATGTGTTAAACAATTAGATCTTCCTTTTATTTTGCAGGGTGGGTTAGGAGTTTCCGGCGAAGATACTTTCTTAATTAAGACAGAGAGAGATTTTTATAGTTATACCAAAAAATTCACTTCTGATTTTAGGGCATCAAAATTTATTAGAAACAATATACCGTTTTCCGTTCACGTATGTATCACTAATAAAGAGATACTTTGCGAAGGTCCTTTTCTCCAAATAATAGGTTTCCCCGAACTCTCAACAATCCCCTTTATGTTTTGCGGCAATGACACCAACCAAACACTTTTCACAAATAAATTCAAATTAAAAATTCGCGATATTAGTTTAAAGATTGCAGAATATGTTAAAAGAAAAGGTTATAAAGGCATATTGGGTATTGATTATCTCTGGGACACTGACGAAAATGAAATCTATGTTCAAGAATTAAATACGCGGTTAGTCGGCTTAACAAGACTTCTTACTGGAATCCAAAAAACACAAGGTATAATTCCTCATTTATTACAACATATTAATACTTTTATTCCAGTTAGTTTTCCGAAAAAATATAAAAAGAAAAATATTGATATCTCGAAGCGAGACTTTTCACAAATTTATATTGCGAATAATAAAAATAAAGCTATATTGATAAAACAAAACCTCGTTCCTGGAATATATAAGTTTAATGCTAATAAATTAAAAAAAGTGAAATCCTCATTATTTTTAAAGGATCTAACAACAGATAATGTTTTAGTTAATTATACAGCGTATCAAGGAAGTAGAGTAAAACCGGGTGGTATTATTGCGAAAATCATTTTAAAAAAATCATCAATTCAAGATGGGCAATATTTGCTGACAGAAGAAGTAAAAAATGTAGCTTCCTCTATTAGAAATTTTTTGGAGGCAAAATGATTATAGATAGATTTTATAAAGAAGGACTAGCTGATTTAAAAAATACAACAAATATCAATTTACGTATAGACAATATTATTATTGGACAATCAATTTATACAATGAAGGGTATAAACAGAAATTTTGATGACATGAATTTTTGCTTGTTACTATTAGAAGATGCTTATGGTTTTTCTTACTTCCAAGAAAAACCTGATCTTAAATTAGTGCAGCAATGTGTAAATAAAAATATATCCGAGATTATGAGTTTTCCAAAAATACCCACCTATTTCAAAGTAGCTCTGGTTGATGCTATGTGCTGTTTGGCAAATAAAAATAATGCCGTAACCTACAGATATTTCATAGGGAATTTAAGAAGTAAAGCTAACCAAAGAGCTAATGAGCTGATCAAGGATATTCCTCCCAAATCAAAAGTTTTATTAATTGGCGCTGTAACGGAAATTATTGAAGCCGCTCATAATCGTGATTTGTGTTTATCTGTAACGGATTTAGAATATAAAAAAGTTAACTTAAAGATTGACGGCACAATTATTGGCGATGGGATAAACAAGACTTTAGAAAAACTTAAGCATTCAGATTATGCTATAGTTACGGGAATGACTTTTTCTAACAATACAGCGGATGATATTATCAAGGTATGCAGAGAAAATAAGACTAAATTAATATTTTTTATGGAAACAGGGGCTAACTTTGGAAACAAACTTATCAATTATGGTGCTGAAAAAGTGCTTTCAGAATATTTTCCGTTTTATGATTTCTGTGGAAACACCAAGTTTGTAGTTTTTAAAAAATAAACATTCTTTCGGAGTATTATATGAAAAAACGACTATCAATCAATCTTTTAACTTCAAAAATCTTTTGGGAAAGCATGCCTCTAATCATATCTGAAATAGTACAGAGAGGGCATTATATTTCAATTTTTAATGAAGGTAATATTCCCTCCTTGGCTAGTTTATTGGATTGTGATGTCCATATCGATTTAAGTGCAATAACAGATATAGGTTTCTACAAAAATTTAACTAAAGAATATTCTAAAAGGAAAACCTTAGGTAAAAAGGTTCCTTTAATGATTGATAATCCTGAGGCGGTTATGAATTCTATGGACAAAAGAAAGACACATCGTATCATGCCGGACTTGGTTCCTGAGTCATATAATTTAAATGGTCTGAATAACGAAAAATCAATTAATAAATTTATAAATGATAAGTATGTAGTTATTAAAGATCCGTTTGGTTGGTGGGCAAAAGGTCTAGATAGGCTTTCACCTCAAGAAGCTCTTAAGAAATACAAATCTTCAAAAAATTTGATTGTTCAAAAATATATTCCTTTTTCCGATGGAGTTGGTAGAATATTAACTCTTAATTATGACTCGGATTTTAAAATAATTTGTGCTTATCTCCGTATGCCTAATTCGTGGCGAACAGGTGAGGGAACAAGTTCTCGTTATAAACTAGTTTGTGTTAGCAAGAAGTTATACAATTTTGCCAAAACGGTTTCGATAAGATCTGGCATTTACCTAAATGGGATTGATTACATTTACAACAATGGTAAATATGTCCTAATAGAGGTTAATGTGGCACCGGGTTTTCGAGATCCTTATGACGAATTTAAAATAAATACCCCAAAAATCATTCTAGATCATATTGAAAAACATGCCCACATTAAATAAAAAAACTATTCCTTTCACACTTAAGCAAATCAGAATTCTCGCGCGGAAATATCCAACGCCGTTTTATGTATATGACGAAGCGGGAATCAGAAAATCTATTCGTAATTTGCTAGAGACTTTTTCATGGAACCAAGGCTTTAAGGAATACTTTCCAGTTAAAGCGATTCCAAACCCTGAAATTCTCAATATTTTGAAAGAAGAGGGGTGTTGTGCTGATTGTTGTTCGGTGCCAGAACTAATGCTCGCAAAGGGAGTAGGCTTGACTGGCGAATCCATAATGTTGACATCTAATGATACTGGACCCGAAGAATTTAAAATGGCACGGCAAACGAGAGCAATTATTAATCTTGATGATCCAAATCATCTGCGATATATTGAGAAACTGGCTGGTTTGCCCGAGGTTTTATGTCTTCGATATAATCCAGGGCCGATCAAGCAGAAGGGAAGGCTGACATGGAAGCACCTAACGGATCAGAAATTTGGCATGAGAAAAGATCAATTGCTTAAGACATATAAACAAGGGATGAAAAAAGGAATCCGACGATTTGGTCTGCATATGATGATTATGTCAAACGATCTGAATGGTGAACACTTTGTGGATACGGCTCGTATATGTTTCGATTTTGCGATTGAATTACGCCGGACAATTGGAATCAACTTGGAATTCATTGATTTAGGAGGGGGTGTAGGTATACCATATCGACTTTATCAAAAGCCAATTAATATGACCGCAGTCGCTGAGAAAATTCGCACTATGTATGAAGAACGTGTATCCAACGGTGATCTTGCACCTTGCCGACTTTTCGCGGAATGCGGAAGATTAATCACTGGGCAACATGGCTATCTAGTTGCGACAGTTAGAAGCGTAAAAGAAAGTTATAAATATTTCGCTGGGCTTGACGCGACAATGGCAGATCTCATGAGACCGGGAATGTATGGTTCGTATCATCACATTAGTGTTTTAGGAAAGCAGGACAAAGGCCCAACCGTAATTTATGATGTTATTGGTTCATTGTGTGAGAATAATGACAAATTCGCAATTGATCGCAAACTTCCATCGCTTGCTCAAGGTGATATTGTAGTATTTTACGATGTCGGTGCATACGGTCGAGGCAAAGTATTTGATTTTAATGGAAAACTTCGCCCGGCGGAATTTTTGCTTCGAGATGATGGCTCATTTCAACGGATCCGTCGTGCTGAAACACCCAAAGATTATTTTAGAACTATCTGCGGATGGGAGGTTCGAGGGGAAAAACTCAAACGACAAGAACCTTGAATCTGTTATGGATACGAACTTTATAAGCATTATTTACTTTTATAACCAACCGCACAGCATTTAATACACATTTGGTTGTCCGTTTGTACTATTGTGTGCCGATTTGTGCCCTTTTCTTGCGATATATAAGTAACCCATAGCCTAAAATACAGACTGGAATCACGGAAAGCTTTGGTTTAATAGATCTCTAATACTGATTATCTTTCGATAAAGTTATAATAAGAGTTAATAAGGCCTTTTTTATTTAAAAAATTTCTTTCAACTCTGGAATTCTGATATAATCCATATTAGAAACTAAATAGTTGCGGACAGACTTTACTATACGACCTCATTGTTTTTTAAGCTAAATATTAT
>JAQUMQ010000075.1 GCA_028718045.1 Actinomycetota bacterium | reverse complement strand
AAAACTACGACAATCAAAACTATGGTCAGCATATCAACCCAGTTATGATAAAGACTGTTTACTATATTATTGTCACTGCCAGCCAACTCATCGACATTTTTAAACTTATTAAACAATTTAAATACCCCCCCTAAAAAAGTAATTTTTATTTAAAAATAATTTATAAACTGAAATTAAAAACGTTTATAAAAGCTGCTGTTGGGAAGATTCAATGCCATCGAGCATATTTGTTTTCGAGTATATAGTATTTTTATATTTATCTATTAAGCATTTACTGTAATTACTTAAAAGCAAAGATAAAATATTTTACGGCACTATCGTCATTATAACGGTTAATGTGATCGACTGTTATTTTAAATCTTTTGCAAAACCAACCGTTGCAATAAAAATCGATAAATCTAATGAGTTTAATGATTATAAAGCTTACAAGCTATTGCCAGTGCCAGTCTCATATTTCTGATTATCGTCCTTATTGTCATATTCTGTATCTTTAAAGCCTGGTTTGCTAAAATCAGCAGCGATGTCGCTTAAAATATTATTGCCGCAAAGTCCCTCGATCATATTTTTATAAAACTTGTCTATAAGGTTTCTGTCTTCGTTTTTTAAATTTACATCTTTGTCAAGTTTTAGTTTTATGACATCCATATATGCCGATAAAAGTATTTTGATATTCTCATTATATTGTTGTTTTGTTAAATAATCTTTTTTTAGATAGTCTTTTTGGTTTGCAATCTCATTGCTTAAACTACCTATTATTTCCGATATTTCCTTATCCAATGCCTTCTTATGTTTGTTGTATTTGGCATTTTCTTTTTCAATATTTTCCTTGATTAATGACTTTATCATTTCAATTTCATACTCTTGAATGAAGCTGCCGCTAAATATCAGAGAGTTGTTTTTTGGATGTTTATCGCTTGAAATCTTAGCAAATATCATCTTTTCGAATATGGGAAAATAATATTTTTGCTGCTTGGAATAAAGATCTTCACTTATTCGCATAAATTTACATTCTGCACCAGGGTCTACTACAAGCCTGATTCTGTTTTTAAAAAATATCGAACTTCTTAACTTCAATTTTTCGGGAATGCTTACTTCACAAATTTCAAGACTCATTTATTCAATCCTATGCTTTTTAATATAATTTATAAATTAATCATATTTGCTACTTAAAATAAAAGATGCTTATGGTTGATAGATTTAGATCTCGATAAATACCTTATTTAAACAAAAATCTACATTTCCTTATGCTGATCTATATAATTTTCAATTTCATTTTTGATGGCAATTAATTTCTCGTCTTTATTGACAAGTTCGTCGATATTTTCAAGTTCCTTTTCTGATTTGCGCAAATCTTCCTCATAACCTTCTTTAAGATTTAAAAAATCATTAATCTTATTGTCCTCCAACTCCAATCTGTCAAAATCATTGTATTTTTCTTTCAATTCATCCTGTATCGAAACAAGATCGGGAAGAATTTTTTCGATATTTGACCCATCTATGAATTCCTGTGTCTTTTTAAAAACGCCTGACATAAAATAATACAACTTCTTATAAGCTTGCCTGAATTCACTTATGGAATTAAGGTACTCTTCGGTTTTTACATATTCCGAACTTATTTCTTTTTCGTTCAGAGGGATTTTCATTAATTCTTCGGAAATGTTTAAAACTTCCGATTTTAAATTGTCGATATTTTTTCCACTTACTTCCTCGATATAATCCAAACATTTTCTTTCAATCCTATTTTTAAGTGACTCAATTTCAAGATTAATCTTTTCTTTTTCTAATCTTATCTCGGCTTTTTCTTTTAACTTTAATTCATGACTTGCAAGATAATTTCTTAATTCCTCTTTTTTAATTCTAACGTATGCTTTTTGAGATATGGACTTCATTTCTATTTCCATATAATTCTTTTTATATGCATCTTGAAAATGAATCATTAAAGGTTCGAGTTTCGTTATGACGCTTCTTTTACTTTCTATTTCCTGCTTTGCAAGACCGAACTTTCCTTTGATCTTGATATATTGCTTATTTTCTGACTTTGATTTTTCATCAAGAATTCTATCGTAGGTAAAGATAATATTTTCCGATATAGAATATTTTGGCATTAATTGATTTAATTTGATATTTATCCTGCTGTTGAAATCATTGAATTTTTTTATCGTTTCGTAAAATATATTCATTTATCGGTATTTTTCATCATTAAATTTTTAATTGTAGTATTTTTAAAAACATCTGCCGCATAACTTCATGACACGCATATATTAATATCTTAACTTATATATTTTCACGTAATTCTTTGCAAAAATCATTTTTTTAGACTTTTAATCTTTATCCTCTCGAGTTTAATAAAAATTGCATCCCTTTATCTTTTTAACTTTTGGGCAACTTCAATTTTAAATTATATGAATTCATAATACAATTAATGACGGTAATAAAGTTTTAAATAAAAATTGCCTTATATCATTATTTATATAATTATAAATATCGCTAATCTTTTTTTATCAAAATAATCGCTTAATCAAAATAGTCATATTATTTATATTGCTAAATTTCATAATATGTATTAAAAAATGTCTATAAACAAATAATTATAGTGATACAAAAAGGAATATGCTATGGAAAATCAAAATCTGATATATTTGGATAATGCATCATCCACTAAAATTGATGATAGAGTTATAAAAGAAATGCTGCCGTTTATCCTGGAGCATTATGGGAACCCGTCAAGTGTACATCAGGTAGGAGCGGACGCAAGAGAAGGACTTGACAGAGCAAGAGAACGAATCGCAAATCTTATCGGAGCAACTCCCGAAGAAATCTATTTTACTTCATGTGGCTCAGAATCGAATAACTTTGCTTTAAAAGGCATTTCAGAGGCTAACCAAAACAAGGGAAAGCATATCATATCTTCGGTAATAGAACATATTTCGATACTTAATCCGTTAAAAGAACTTAATAAAAATGGATACGAAACCACAATTATTCCCGTAGACAAAGAAGGATTCGTCGATCCCGAGGAAATAAAAAAAGCCATAAGGCCTGAGACTGTTATGATTTCCATCATGCATGCAAATAATGAAATTGGAACGATCCAACAAGTCAAGGAAATTTCACAAATTGCCCATGAGGCAGGAATTATTTTTCATAGTGATGGTATTGCAACGGCAGGGATTATACCTTTAAATGTAAGCGATCTTGGAATTGATGCCTTAAGCTTTTCATCACAGCAAATGTATGGTCCGAAAGGAGCTGCTGCGCTTTACGTAAGAAAAGGCATAAGAATAAAACCATTCATACTTGGAGGAGTCCAGGAAAAAGGCAGAAGAGCCGGTACTGAAAATGTCGCCGGAATAGCTGGCTTTGGCAAAGCATGCGAAATTGCAAAGATAGAAATGAGCTCGATTAACGAAAAATTAGTAAAGCTTCGCGATAAGCTTTTTAAGGGAATCACCGAAAACATAAACGAAGTCGTATCAAACGGCTCAATGAAGAATAGGCTACCCGGAAATGTGCATGTAAGCTTTAAATATATCGAGGGCGAATCAATAGTATTATTTTTGAATATGCAGAAAATAATGGTTGCTACAGGCTCATCATGTGCTTCGCAGGCACTAAAAGTTTCCCATGTATGCACATCAATAGGTCTTGACCATGCAACCGCTCAGGGATCGATCTTATTCTCGATGGGAAAATACAATACAGAGACAGAAATTGAAAAAGTAATAGAAGTTTTACCACCTATCATCGACAAGTTGAGGAAAATGTCACCTCTTTACAAAAATTGACAGCTGCAACAGTCAATAAAAAAATCGCTGAAATACGCTGTTTTTATCTTCTGTCATAATCAATGAGCACGGACAGATTTTTTTCATATTGTCGGTTGGAGCAATCAATCTTATTTTTTGAATGAAATTTTTAAACAAATCATTAATCTAAAATTAAAAAGAGGGTGACAATAAATTTAAAACTGATATATTGATGGTAATAAATTTTCTTTTTTTAAGTTTTATAGCCGTAAATATTAAAGTTTTGAAATTGTTATATCATATAAGCTTGAAAAGCTATGATAAATTAAATTACAATAATTGGAAAATCTAGAAATAGAGAGGAAATATGTTTCAGTACAATGAAAAAGTAATGGACCATTTTGCGAATCCAAGAAATGTAGGCGAAATACCGGATGCGGATGGTGTGGGCGAGGTTGGAAATCCGGTTTGCGGAGATATGATGACTTTTTATATAAAAGTTAAGGATAATAAAATCGATGACGTAAAATTTAAAACATTCGGATGCGGAGCTGCTATAGCAGTTTCAAGTATGGTAAGTGAAATGGCAAAAGGGATGACTCTCGAGAAAGCATTACAGATATCAAATAAGGATGTCGCTGAACAGCTGGGAGGACTTCCCGAAAACAAGCTGCATTGTTCGAATCTCGGTGCAGACGCACTTCATAAGGCTATAGAAAATTACATGGAACAACATAAGGAGATATAAATGGACGACAAGCAATGCAAATGCCCATATTGCGAACCTGAGGTAAAAAATAATCTGGCTGATTTATGTTCGCCATGCAGTGTCGAATTTAAAATAAAACCCGATGAAATTCTTGACTGTACAGGACTTTATTGCCCTGCTCCGGTATTTGAAACCAGAAAAAAAATCAGTACCCTTAAAAAAAATCAGATACTTTTACTTCTTGCAGACGATCCTGCTTCTGAAGAGGATATAAAAGCATGGGCAAAAAGGACCGAAAACAAATTAATTAGTATAGAAAAAAATAAAGATACATTTAAGTTTTTAATTAAAAAAACCACTTAAAAACCTTTACATAATTACATGAGTAAAGAGTTTAACATAAGACATTCAATGATTCTTAAAATATAATTTATAGGGCAATTATTTATATTGTTATTTATTGACGTAATGAATTACCATAATGAGATAAACATAAATAATCAAGGAGCATAAAATGTCAAATAAAAAACTTTTATATGTCCAAACAAGCGGGATAAACTCTCCTCAAAGATTATATTCTCCTTTCATACTTGCGCAAACCGCAATTGCTATGGATATAGAGCCAATAATATATTTTTTGGGAGAAGGCATAACCGTTGTGGTTAAAGGAAATGCAGAAAAAATAAAAATGGGGAACTTTCCTTCTTTAAAAGAAGTTATGGATAAAACCGCAGAAATGGGGATAAAAATGATGATATGCCAACAAAGCATGCAGGTTTTCGGCCAAGACTTAAAACCTGAAGATTTTGTTGATTATTCCAAGATTGTTGGTGCAGCAACCTTGAATGATTTGGTTCTCGATGCTGACGGTACGATGTGGTTTTGATTTAACATAACCATAACTGCCTCCAAATGATTATTAATATGTTCTTTTGATATAATAATTTTAAACAATGAAGGTATTTTCATTATATTAAAATATATTATATTTATTTGTATTTTTTTTTACTTAACTTATAATAATGTTTTGCATTTCCACTCTGGGGAGTAGTCTAGTGGTAGGACACATGACTCTGGATCATGGTGCGGGGGTTCGAGCCCTCCCTCCCCAGCCAAACTCCGGAACTCCACCAAAAACGGGTTCTTCGGTTCTTCGGGTTGGTTCTGGTTCTTCGCCAATTAACGGGGCATTAGTTCGCCTGAACGGTTAAATTAAGTTTTTATTATTGTTGACAAATGTATATTACCATGATATACATTAACTAAAATGGATATTTACCATAAGTTAGTAGAATGTAAAAGTTTTCAATGGGATAAAGGCAATATTGATAAAAACAGGCTCGTTCATGGAGTAAGTTCATTTGAGTGTGAACAAGTATTTTTTAATCTTCCATTAATTGCCTATGAGGATACAGAACATTCACAGAGTGAAAAAAGATATTATGCTTTAGGGAAAACTGATACCGATAGATTTCTGTTTATTGTATTTACCATCCGTAAAAAACAAATAAGAGTTATATCGGCACGTGATATGAATAAGAAAGAAAGACAGGTTTATATAAATAATGAAAAAGATTCCTAATTTTGAAAGTGAAGACAAAGAAAGAGAATTTTGGGCAAATGCTGATTCTTCAGAATATATTGATTGGAAAAAAGCAAAAAAGGTAGTATTTCCTGATTTAAAACCTTCAGTTAAAACTATATCATTAAGACTTCCTGAGTCCATGCTTGAAGAAATAAAGCTATTGGCAAACAAACATGATATTCCTTATCAGTCATTAATGAAAATATTTTTATATGAGAGAATTAAAAAAGAATTAGTGCATAAATAAGAAGTATTAAAGGCATTTCTCAAATTTAAGGATAATTTCAAAAATCTTATTTTTTATGAAGCTATAAAAACTATTTGCAGACTCTGATTTTTTCATATTTGGTTTTTAAAGATTTGTTAGATGAAAAACAGGGGAATAAGCAACCCTAATTATAACACTCTAAAATAGTTGTTAAAAGTTAAAATAATCCTTTTAATTTTGTCAATTCCTCCAAAATCAGGTTCCAAATTTCATTACCTGGGGCAGCCATTTAGCTTTACTCTCTGGTATTTATATTATTTAATATCTCTGCTATCGGTGATTTTATTTCAGGCAGTCTGTTTTTAATAGTATTCCATAAAGTCTCAAGGTCAACACCAAAATATTCGTGTATCAGTTTATTTCTCATTCCGCTTATTTTATTCCAAGGAATTTGACGATAAGTATTTTTTATATCTTCTAGTATATTTTTTATTACTCATTTATAAAATTTT
>JAQUMQ010000074.1 GCA_028718045.1 Actinomycetota bacterium | reverse complement strand
ATTTATTAAAAAAATAGCTAATACATCACCAAATAAATTAGTATAATGTTATTATGAAAAAGATATTAATCATATTACTACTAATTACAAGTATATTATTTATCGGTTGTTCTAAAGAGATAATAGTCGATACTACCGCTAAAACCGTAACCGAGACTTCCATTGTTAAAATAGAAGATAATACCAAAATTAATGAACTTGAAAAGCAGTTAAAGCATAACAAAGATGAACTTGAAAAGTGCCAGGAATTAATTTCTAATTTGAATGAATTGCTTGGTAATACTTATTTTGTTTATCAAAAAAAATCGGATGGTTCTTGGATTATTGGGACTGGGTTTAGTTTAAAATATAAAGATAAGTATTATCTTATTACCGCCGGGCATATAGTCGAAAATGAATATGGGGTATTTAAAAATTTAGGATTCAAGGCTAATTTTAGCAATGATTGGATATATCCTAAGCTTTTAACTTATGGAAATAATTTTCAATTCGGTAGAGACTTTGCAGTATTTTATAGTGCTAAAGTTAAGGAAGGTTTGATTCTTGGAGATTATATTCTGCCTGCTTTTATCTTAGGGAACGGGAAAATAAATTTAATAAAAGGTAGCACAGATAAAACTTTTGATGGTGAGAGTGGAAGCCCTATTATAAATATTAATGGTGAAGTTATAGGTATAATGACAGGCGGTTCAACAAATATGAATTATGTTACAGAAGCAATTGATAATTTAAAATGAAGAATAATAGATGATTATATTTATGAAAATTTTATACATTATTGGATCAATTATTGCTATTGTTGCTATAGTTAAATTATCTTTATTTGGACAAGATATCAGAAAATTTTTAAGATTTATGTGGGGGGATAATAATAGCAAATACAAAATAAAAGAAGTACAAATATTTACGATCGAAGATCTTTTCGAAGATAAACAACTTCGGTATCCACGTATCTTACCTGAAGCTACTTTTAAGAGTGCAAAGCGTAAAATATATAGAGGCGAGCAAGGAGAACTTCTATAAATATTAAAACATTTTAGAGGGTATATATATGAAAACAATAAAAATAAAAATCTAAAATGACAGAGATTGAAGTCAGGGTTGATGAAAAAGATTTAAGCACATTGGTTAAAGTAATTGGAGCGTTTGGAAAATAGATATGTATTACTTATTTTTAGATGAATCTGGAGATCATAATTTAGTAAAAATACACAAAGACTATCCAGTATTTGTTTTGGCAGGATGTATTGTAGAAGCAAATAATTATAATAACTTTAAAAATGAGGTTATTGGGTATAAACAAACTATTTTAGGAAATCCTAAAATAATTCTTCATACTGCAGATATAACAAGAAATAAGAATGGTTTTGAAAGCTTAAAAGATAAAGAAGCTAGATTAAATTTTTACAGTTCGCTAAACCATCTAATAGAAAAATTAGACTTTACATTAATAGCTTGCTTGGTTGATAAGAAAGCACACTTAGAAAAATATGGAGAACTTGCATTTAATCCTTATGAACTTTCACTTAGATGTGTATTGGAAAGATTTTATTATTTTTTGAACGAGAAAGATGAAACAGCAAAGATTTATGCTGAAAGCAGAGGTGCTTATTTAGATAGTAGACTTGAACTCACATTTTTAGATATAAAGTTTTCTGGGATAACTTTTGGTAATAGGAAAATCAGAGGTGCAGATATTAGAAAAAGACTTATTGAATTTAAATTTTTAGAGAAAAATAAAAATATTTCTGGTCTTCAAATAGCAGATCTTTGTGCAACTCCAATAGGAAGAAAATATATTGGTAAAAATGTCAAAGATGACTATAAAATTATTGAAACTAAATTTAGAAAATATAAAGGTAGAATCGATGGATGCGGGCTCATTGTGATACCTGAGGAATGCTATAAAAAATAAAAGTGGGGCCCGCTACGCAGTTCCCACTTTCTGATTATATATATAGCAAATATTCCGATATTTGTCAAGTTTTATTATGATTTTAATAATACTTATATTGATATAACTATTATTAAAACATTGATGATGATTTGGAAACTTTTATGAAAATAATACTAGGGCTTGGGAGGGAGTAATGAAAAAAAGTGTTGAAATTAAATTAAGTTTAAAAAACATCAATGCCGAAATTAAAAAAATCAACCTGGAAATAGATCAACTTACCAAAGCTATTATTAGAGGCGTAGATAGCTCAATACTTGCTCCTAAATCTAAAGAGTCGGCTATCAGACTTGATAATTGTAAATCAAAAAGAAAACAGATATTAGAAGAGAAAAAAATTAAAAATGAGATCAGCGCCTCTAAGATAACAGATTATATGCTGTATTTTAAAAATATGATAAAAAATGGAAATTATGAACAACAACATAAAGCTATCATATCTTTTCTAAAACAAATTATTGCAGATCCAGATGAGAAGAAGATTTATTTAAAATTTTATGAATTTCCATCTGAGCTTATAAATAGTAGTTCAGGTGGAGCCCGCAATCGGAATTGAACCGATGACCTTTTCCTTACCGAGGAAATGCTCTACCAGCTGAGCTATACGGGCATTTGATGAAAGATTTGCTTAAGCATGCCACCGCGGCATCTTCGAACTGTTTTTAAAAAATTTATTTTAATTTTAAAACCAATGGTGGAGGGGATAGGATTTGAACCTATGTAGGCGTGAACCGGCAGATTTACAGTCTGCTCCCTTTGGCCACTCGGGCACCCCTCCATAAAATAAAACCTTGTTAAAAAGAAATTTTAAGTATGATAAGTTAACCAAATTTCAATAAAACAAATGCCGGAACCGACAAAATCAATAATATACAACTTTCATGCTTAAAAAACAAATAAATCTTATCAAATAAACCCTGCTTAAGACCTACCTTAAGTTCCAGCAGATTTTAATTTTTAAAATGGAGCTGGCGAGGGGACTTGAACCTCCAACCTGCTGATTACAAGTCAGCTGCTCTACCAATTGAGCTACACCAGCATTTAAAATTTGCTTAATCATTATCTTAATTGAACTTCATAATGTCAAGATGTCGAATTGATTTATTTAAAAAGTATCTATCGAATTGATTTATCTAAAAAGTATCTAAAATGATATCATTGTTTAATCGCATGGGAATGAATTTTTCCTTATACGGGAATCAAAATATAAACCTATATTTTAAATTATCGTTAATTTGAATATAATTATACTGAAATGAATATGGGACACATTGCAAAAATTTTAATATTTATCGGAATAGGCATAACATTGCTTGGAGCTATTTTGCTGCTCCTGTCAAAAATTCCGTTTATGGGAAAACTCCCGGGCGACATAGTTGTCAAAAAAGAGAACTTTACTTTTTATTTTCCTCTCGCAACCAGCATAATAGCAAGCATAATTTTAAGTATAATTTTATCAATTATTTTTAAGTTTATTTCAAAATAGGTAATTATTTGCCATGATAAATCTTAAATAACACATGGTTATAAATTAAGAATATAAGTTTATATTTATTTTTAAGAAATGAGGTAGTTTATGCATAAATATGAAAAAACAAGAGACAGTATCGTAGCTGGTTCTTTTTATCCTCATGACCCCTATGTATTGAAAATGCAAATAGAAAACTATTTAAACAATGCGACGTATCTGGATATCGAAAATATAAAAGCGCTAATTTCTCCACATGCGGGTTATATATATTCTGGTCAGGTAGCCGCATATTCATACAAACAGATAATGAACAAAAAATACGACAGCATAATCATAATTTCGCCTTCCCATTCAGAATATTTTGATTTCGTATCGGTTTTTGACGGTGATGCATACAACACACCGCTGGGTAGAGTTAACATAGACAAAAAACGAAGCAAGCTGCTGGTCGAAAGCAGCCCTTATATAAATTTTTCCGAATATGGACATAACAATGAGCACAGCATAGAAGTCCAACTACCTTTTCTTCAATATATATATGGCGAATTTGATTTTATACCAATGGTAATCGGTGCTCAAAATAATCAAAATATTCATAATATAGGAAAGACTATAGGTGAATTATTTGGAAATGAAAACATCCTTATCATAGCTTCTACCGACTTATCGCATTATCATCCGTACGGAGAAGCTGTAATGCTTGACAAACAGGTTGAAAAGCTTGTAGAAAACTTCGACATCGAAAATCTTCAAAGAGAGTTTTTGAAAAACAATATAGAAATGTGCGGCGGGGGCCCGGTAGCTGCAGCAATGTCTGCTGCAAAAGCTCTTGGAGCAAACAAAGCCGTGATATTAAAATATTTAAATTCGGGAGATGTGACAGGAGACAGAAAAGCAGTTGTAGGCTATCTTTCTGCGGCATTATATGAAGATAAAAACAAAAAAGAAAGTGATATAAAAATGAATCAAAAAAAAGATATTAAAAATAATGTCGTCTCTTCTTGCAAAAAGAATTTTTCCTCAAGCAATAATACGTATGTTAACAATAAAAATTCTTCGTCAAAAAGTAATTCGGACGATGTAACCAGTATGAAATTGACTAAAAAGGAAAAATCGATATTGCTTGAAATTGCAAAAGAATCAATTAAAAGCGCCGTCCTTGGGGTAAAATCCAACTTTCCAACGATAAATGACGTTGCCTTAAATGAAAAATGCGGTGCATTCGTTACCATAACGTCAAATGGAAAACTGAGAGGCTGCATTGGAAATATAAGAGCTATAAACCCTTTATGGGAAACGATAAAAACAATGGCAAAAGAAGCAGCATTAAATGATCCTCGTTTCTATCCTTTGACGGCGAAAGATATTGAGAATATAAATATCGAAATATCAGTTCTTTCACCATTTAAACTGATCAACAACATAAATGAGATTTCGGTCGGAAAGCATGGTTTGTTTATAAAAAGGGGATTTTATCAAGGCCTTTTATTGCCGCAGGTAGCAACCGATTACAGTTGGGATCGAATACAGTTTCTGAAGGAAACATGCAAAAAAGCAGGCTTGTACGAAAACTGCTGGCAGGAAAAAAACTGTGAGATATATATTTTCTCCGCAACGGTATTTAGCGAAGAAGATCTGGCTCATTCTTGAGATATTTTTTAATTGGCAAGCCGGCTTTTAAAAACATATTGTTGTTTGTCGATTTTTAATAATCAATATCGGATTATTAATCTTAGCTTACTATGCAAGGTTAATGACCATTTGTTCATCATTTATATTTTTCCATTTTGCTGGCATCGAAGACATTGACCAGTATATCAAGTCTTTCATCTTCCTCCGCAAGTCTTGGCTGACAGTAATCCTCTAGCATTGTCGTTATCAGTACGGTGTTTATATATTTTCCTTCGTAAAATATATGTTTGGCAATTATCCCTTGTCTGACCTCGTTGTCATACATCTGATCAAAAAATAAGTTACCGAGCCCATAAAAAATAGCGGCATCATCATAAAATTCTATAGCTTGCGGGTGATGTGCTTGACTTCCGCTAACAATATCTGCTCCTGCTTCAGCCATCCTTCTGTAATCTTTTACCTGCGCAGCAACAGGCATATAATCATATACCTCTATATGCTGAAAAGTAAATATCACATTATAACCTTCTTTTTTAAGCTTATCGATTTCTTTTTCATATACTTCATAATCCGGAGGTGCAGAGCCTGCTTTTTTATCTGTTGCCCAATAAGACACAGGCCCAAATTGATTGCAACCAAGAAACGCAATTTTATTGCCATTTATATCAAATTTGGCAGGCATATATGCTTCTTGAAGATTTCTGCCTCCCGCAAAATACTGCCAGCCTTCCTTCTCGTACATTTCAAGTGTGTAAACCATCCAATTCGGCCCATAATCATTCATATGATTACCTGTCAATTCGACGACATCTGTCCCCACAAACCTTAAAAGATTGATGTATTTTGGGTCACTGCTAAATACAATTTCTTCTTCTCTGTCACGCGGATTACCTTCGACAAAAGTAATTTCGTTGCTTATGTGGGTTATATCGGCATCTCTTAAAATTTCCGCTATTTTTTCTCCCGGATACAAAACACCGTTTTTCTCCATTTTATTTGCGGTTCCCCTTACAAGTGCCGTGCATCCGGTCATGTTCAGTATGGTAAGCTTGTCGATATTTCTGTTAGTTATCTTGTCTTTGTCGATAGCCGCCGCAATAAGGTTTTTCGTATCAATATCAATATCAATATCATGTCCGTCAATCATTATCTGCATGGCAAATGAATAATCATCCAACTTAATTTTCTTATCAAAAACAGATTCCCCGCCTACATTTAAAACCTTGTATTCTGCGGTTATTTCATCAAACGGGATAATCGAAAAACAACCAAAAGAATTTTTTAGCTCCTGTTTAATCTGCTTATAGTTATCCGTTATTTTGATATCTTTTATTTTGCATTCTCCCAGAACTTCTTCCAAAATGCTAAAAATCTGCTTGCTTAGGACTAATTTGGGATTTGATTTATCATTCACGATATAATTTAGGGAATTTTTCTCTCCTTGCCAAAACCTTAAAAAGTCATCAAATTTTATATCGTCACAACATGTGTAAAAATTTACAACTGGTACAAGAACATAGCTACCCAAGACATCTTCGTTAAAACTTCCAAAGTCAATCATCTTTTTGAAGCATATGACAAAGTCGCCGGAATTCATATTGCACTTATCATATACTCTTTGAAATTGGCTATCGGTATTTTCTTCAACTGCTTTATTAATTTCATTTGCTAAAACAGCCTGCATAAAATCGGGAATGATGTCCTCGATATATGCCCTCACGAAAACCGTTTGCGAACTTAAAGCCGATTCTTTGTTTTCT
>JAQUMQ010000073.1 GCA_028718045.1 Actinomycetota bacterium | reverse complement strand
AATGGGCAATTCCTTTTGTTGGTCAATATCTGGACTGGATATATGATTATGATTCGGGTGCAATTGATTTGAACTCATCGGCAATGGAAAATACTCTGAATTTTATAAATAACCTTTACAACGTCGATAAGATCATTCCCAAAGATTTAGGATACGAAGATATGAACAATCTTTTCAAGAGCGGTAAAACCGCGATGATTATAAATAGCGTTGATGCGATCAATGAATATAAAGATGCGGGATTAAACTTTGGCACCGCAAAAATACCAAGGAGTGCGGATAGTTCGACAAATCCTACGCCAATGATCTCGGGTCTTGGTTTCATGGTTAATACAAACTGTTCAATCAGGTCTTTTGATGCGGTAAAAAATTTTATAAATTATATGATTTCAAAAGACATACAAACAAGCTGGACACTTAATACGGCATCTTTTCCTTCGATAGTCGATCTGGAAAAAGAGGAATTATTAAATAATGATATTATTTATAATGTATTGCTTCAAGCAAAAATATGCAGAGGGAAGCCTCAGGAAGACGACATGAGGTTGATAACTGATGTGATGAGAATAAATCTGGAAAGCGTAATTGCTCAAGACACAACACCGGAATATGCGAAAGATAAAATGCAGGAAGATATAATAAAATTGAAGTCAGGCGAAATAAAAGTGGAAGATTATGCCTCAACTACAAGATGATATTAAAAAAATTTTATGGATTTATCGATATAATTTTTAATAAAGGGGAATGGATATATGTACAATGATGATGAACATGAAAGCGTAAAACCGGTGTTTCTTAAAGGATGCGGAATAATAATAGCGATAATCGTTATTTTGGTTGCAGGTTTTTTGTTTACGTTGGGTATTTTATCTGTCATAAATAAGGTTTCTCCCACGGACTTGCTTAAGGGAATAAATAATAATGCGGCACAGTCAGCAGCTCCTGAAAAACCAGGAGAGTCCGGCGTAACAAAAAATGAAAAACCCGAGCTTGAAGAAAAAAAGGACAGCGCAAGCATATCTTTGCAAGCTTTCAATGATTCTATTGCAAAACTTGTTGAGGATGTTACACCATCCGTGGTAAACATTCAGGTAAAAGTAAGGAACCAAAACGGTTTATTAAGCGAAGGAATCGGCTCGGGGGTAATATATTCGGAAGACGGATTAATAATAACCAATGCTCATGTTGTAGGAAATGCCGAAGAGATACTAGTCAAAACATTTGACAACAAAGAATACGACGCAAAACTTATTGGATCAAACAAGGATACAGATATCGCTGTTGTAAAAATCAATCAAGGGAAATTAAAAAAAGCAAGCTTTACCTCAATCAAGAACGTAAAAGTCGGAGAAATCGTAATAACGGTGGGAAGTCCTTTTGCAATCGAACAAACAGTGACGATGGGTGTAGTAAGTGCAAAAGGCAGGGAAATAGCGATCTCAAACGATACGCTTCCGATGGTTGATTTAATTCAGACTGATGCCGCGATAAATCCAGGAAACAGCGGCGGTCCATTAATTAATATAAGCGGACAGGTTATAGGAATAAATACCATAATTTATTCCCCAAGCGGAGCAAGTGCGGGAATCGGGTTTGCTATCCCTAGCGATACTGCCGTAAATATCGCAAATCAGATTATCAAATTCGGGAAAGCCAAGATTCCCTATATGGGAATCGAAATGGGGCAAAACACTACGGATATTCCCGGAGTTTTCATTTCTTCCGTTCAGGCAGGCTATCCCGCTGATGCTGCAGGAATAAGAAAATACGATATTTTGACAAAATTTGACCAGGAACCGGTAAGGTCGAATTTCGAGCTCCTTGCACAGCTGCTGCGGCATAATGTAGGAGATACTGTACCTGTAGAGATATATCGTCAAAACAGCTATATTGAGCTAAGCATTACTTTGGTCGAATCTCCCTTAACGGTAAACAAGTAATATTTAATATTTGCGGATTTTTATAAGAATATCTAAAACGGTTAAAGTTGACAATAGAAAAAAACTCGGAAAAAAACAAACAAACAAACGACGAAATATTGGTGGCAAAGTCCAAAAATGGGGATAAAGCTGCCTTTGAAGAACTTGTCAGAAAGTATTCAAAGTATGTTTATACGACTGCTTTCTTTATGGTGCGGAATACTCAGGAAGCAGAAGACATAAGCCAGGAAGTTTTTGTAAAAGTTTACCTTTCCATAGACGGGTTCAGAGGGCTTTCGGCTTTTAAAACATGGCTAAGAAAGCTGACCGTTAACACATGCATAGACAAGCTAAGGCTGAGGATGAAAACAGCAAACAAAAAGATAAGCCTTGACAGCATGGTTGAAGACGGAACGGAAATATTATTGTATGAGTTTAATCAAAGTGTTGAAAAATTTTTTCAGGATAAGGAAACAGTTAAAGAGATTTTAAAAATCATAGTAAATCTCGACGAAAGTTACCGGATACCGCTGATTCTTCGAGATTTACAGGATTACAGCTATATAGAAATAGCTGAAATATTAAAGAAACCCGTTGGTACGATTAAAACCAACATTCATCGCGCGAGGAAAATAATAAAAAAGCTTATGGACGACAAATAAAAGGTGACGGGACTTATATGTTTTAAATTTTTCCGGTTGTAATTATTGATGCGAATTTTAAAAAAGAATGATTAAAACAATAGCTTAAAGAGGTTTAATGAATGAGTTTAAAAAGTTTCTGAAAGTTGCGAAAGATATTATAGTTAATCCCGAAAGCAATATAGAGGATAAGATCATTGATAAAATTAAAAATATAAGCGAAGAAGACAAGAAGATTCTGGACGAAGGATTTATGGAGTTTTTGAAGAAGAGCAATTCAAAACCATATCTTTTCAACAAGAAACTGAAAGAAAATATAGGATTGATGATCTTTATTGGTGCAATGGGCATTGCAGCAGCTGGGACTTTTTTGTTTTTGGAATACAAGAATTATAAGAAACAAAAACCCGTTTATAAAAAACGATGTCAAAGTTTGTAAATTATAGATGATTCATTATTGCCCATGAAAGCTTATCTTCTTCTGAAAATCAAAAAAAGAAGCAGCAAACCGATAATAATGATCCAAAACCAAGGATTGACAAGCAGTTGCCTAATCGGTTCATATTTTATTTTGCCGAATATGAAATCAAGCACATTTCCAAACCAGTTGTAAAAATTTATCCAGAAATTTCTGAAGTTGTCTGAAACAAAAAAGTTCTTTATCGCTTCCATAGTAAAATTATATATTTTGATATCAAAAATAAAAATATTTAAATTTAAATAAAAATTATTTAAAAATATTACCATATTATTTAAAATAAAACTTAATTTCTAATTATAAGCCATCATAACCATTTATTCGGCAAGGAGGTGTGTGTTTTTGAGTTACTTCAAACTGAAAGAAAGAAATACGAATGTAAGAACAGAAATTATTGCAGGCATCACAACTTTTATGACAATGGCCTATATAATTTTCGTGAATCCCGCAATCCTGTCTCAAGGAGGGACCACGGGGATACCTTTCGAAGCCGCAGTTGTCGCAACATGTCTTGGAGCAGGATTGATGAGCATACTTATGGGCCTTGTTACCAATACACCGTTTGCGCTTGCCTCAGGGATGGGAATTAATGCAGTTTTAGTTTTTACGATAATATTCGGACTCGGTCTTTCCTGGCAGCAAGCTATGGGCATAGTCGTGCTGGAAGGAGTAATCGTAACCATACTTGTCCTTACGGGGCTTAGGACGATGATAATGAGAGCAATTCCAATGGACTTGAAATACTCCATAGGTGTCGGTATCGGATTGTTCATAGCTTTTATAGGAGCACAGGAAGGCGGATTTGTTGATGTCGATCCCGTAACAGCCGTAAAACTCGGAGATTTCACTTCTCCCATTACGCTACTAACACTATTTGGGCTTATAGTAACGATCGTGCTACTTGCATATAAGGTAAAAGGGGCAATTTTAATCGGCATCATAGGGACGACGATAGTGGGAATGGCTACAAGAGTTATCGCACTTCCCACAAAAATCATGGCAATACCAGATGCTGCAAGTTTTTCCACGTTCTTTAGAGCGGATATAGTCGGGGCAGTGTGGAGTAACGGAATGATAAATATTGCCGCAATTATAATGATCTTTGCTTTATTTATGAGCGACTTTTTTGATACCATGGGGACTATAATAGGTGTCGGGGGAGAAGCAAAGCTTCTCGATGAAAAAGGAAATCTTCCCAGCCTTAAAAACGTTCTGCTGATTGATTCGATCGCTGCGATTACAGGCGGATTGTTTGGAGCAAGCTCGATTACCACCTATATCGAAAGTGCTTCCGGAGTTTCGGAAGGCGGAAGAACGGGAATAATGCCCACCACAACGGGTGTTTTATTTTTATTGTCGATTTTCTTTGCGCCATTGATTGCGGTAGTCGGCGGCGGTGTTCAGATAGCCGAAGGAGTATATAAATATCCCGTAACGGCACCCGCACTGATTGTCGTCGGTTTTTTGATGATGACCATAGTTTCAAAGATCAATTTTAACGACTGGGAAGCAGGCATTCCGTCTTTTCTTACCATAATAATCATGCCTTTTACGTATAATATTTCATATGGCATAGGATTTGGCTTTATCAGTTACACCATAATCAAGCTCCTTAGAGGCAAATGGAGACAGGTTCATCCGCTGATGATTGTGGTAAGCGTTTTGTTTGCGGTGGCATTTATTGCACAGGCAATCGCAGACAAGTTTGTGGCAAAATAATAACACAATATTTTTTGCAAATGCCACAGGTTATTTTGAAATTTTTATTTGGAAGTTTTTATTGACTTTAATCAATATTATCTTATTATGTATAATATGTTTTACGAACAAACATATATGAGAAACACTTTTTGTTTTTTGACCTAACGGTTTTTTGGCATATTGACAGTTAAATTTAAATAAGTAACGCTGTTTTGTTTTTTTAAGTCGATTTTTTTAATGATTGTTATCAAATATTTATAAGAAGCAGATTTATTTGCGCTTGTGTGCAAGAAATCGTCGTTGATTTGCAAATATAATTTTAAATAATAAACATTTTGTATAAAAAAAAGATGAGCGACAGGAAATATAACCAGAAATATTTAAAATCAAGAAATCAAGGATTGATTTTAAAGCTGTTGAAAAACGATGGGCCGATGTCCAGGGCTTCAATTTCAAAAAAAATCGGAATCGTGAGGTCGACGGTTTCGGAAATCTGCAACGATATGGTTGCCAATAATATAATACTGGAAGGAAAAAAAGTTGAAGGCAACTTGGGGAAAAGACCGACTTTGCTGTATTTTAATAAAGATTATTACTGCTTTATTTCTATCATTATTACCATAGAGGAAGCCAATATAGTAGTTTGTAATTTGCTTGGGGATATATTGCGGGAGGAGACCATAAGTTACTTGGGGGAGGAAATAAATGCAAAAAAAATGATGGAGTCGGTTTTTAAAAAAACGGACAAAATAATTTCGAAGATAGGCATAGAAAAAATATGTCTGATAAGTCTGGGATCTCCTGAAACATTTGACATCAGAACCGGAAAAATAAAATGGGCGCCATATATAAGCGACTGGGTTGGCATGGATTTAAGAGAGCTATTTTATGAAAGATATAAAGTAGACGTGATTTTAAAAGACCATGTCAAGCTGGAAACTATCGGAGAACAGTGGAAAAGCTTCAGTAATTTTTCAAATATTATTTACATGGTCATCACGTATGGGATTGGTTCCGGATTGATTATCGATGGACAGATCAGAGAGGGTAAAAGCGGTTATCTGGGAGAAATTGCATTTTTGCCTGTTGCAGAAAAATTTGATTATAATGAATTGCTAAGCGGCAATAAGAATCTGGGATATTTCGAATCGAAATGCGATATCAGAAAAATTACTGAAATTGTTAAAGAATATATTAATATAAATAACCTAAAGTACGACATCGATAGCTTTAGCGATATAGCTTCCTTATATAATTCCAAAACTGAAATTAAAGATTTAATAAACGAAAACATAATAAAGACGCTGGCTTTGGGAATTGCGTCTCTTATAATAACACTCGATCCGGAATTGGTTGTCATTAATGGTGAAATAGTAGAGCTTGGAGAGGAGTTTCTAAGCTTGCTTAAGGAGGAAGTTGAAAAAATAATCCCTTATAAAAGCGATGTGGTATTTTCAAGCCTCAGAAACAGATCCAAAGTATATGGAGCGATAAAAAATGGACTTGATTATATAGATTTTATAATTTTTAGGGAGCCGCAATCTTTTTATAGTTTCAAATTGGAGCATAGCTAAGATAAAAATAACAAAGATTTTGATAAGAATTTATTTGTTTTCCAAGAACTTATTTAAGTAAATAATTTTACTTCGATTTTATTTAACATTAATATCTTTTACGGAATCTCGTTCAATCAGTCTGGTATCTAAAATTATTTTATGAAATTCCTTATCTTTGTTTTCGATCTGATCAAGCAATATTTTAATGCTTAATTTGCCGATTCTTATTTTAGGTGCGTGTATGGTGGTCAATGGTGGGGAAAGATATGGAGACATAGAGATATTATCATAACCTACTATACTTAAATCATCCGGTATTTTAAATCCGATTTCTTTGGAAGCCTCATAAACTCCTATTGCAAGCATATCGCTTAAGCTTAAAACGGCAGAGAAAATATTGGGATTTTCAGAATTTTTAGAAGAATATAGCTTTTTGATGGTCTCATAACCACCTTCAATCGATAATTCAGTATATTTTATTAAAGATCTTTTAACCCTGATTCCATAATTCATTAAAGCTTGCAGATAACCCTTTAAAAAATCTTTTGAAACAGAAAGCTGAAAAGGTCCGTTAAGAAGAAGAATGTCTTTATGGCCCTTTTTTATTAGATATTCGGTTGCGTTGTAACTGGCATGTTCG
>JAQUMQ010000072.1 GCA_028718045.1 Actinomycetota bacterium | reverse complement strand
TTAAAACAATAATTAAAAATTTTAGCATACTTTTTTAGGAGAGATAGTAATGACTCAATATTATATAGGTTTTGATAACGGGACAATGGGTACAAAAATCGCCGTTTATTCAATAGATGGTGTTTTAATAAGTGAAGCCTATAGGGAGCATGAAATAAAGTATCCGAATCCCGGTTGGGCAGAGATGGATCCGGATCAGTTTTACAGAGTAGTTATCGATGGTATTTCTGATTGCATGGGAAAAAGCAAAATAAATCCGGCTAATGTCAGAGGTATATCCTGCAGTGGTATAATCTGCGGAGTTGTACCTATAGATGAGGATTGGAAACCTGTTGGCCCATATATACCATTCTTAGACGGAAGGGCAGTGGAAGAAGCTGAATATGTAAAACATAATGCACAACCTTTTTGGGCTGAAGAAGCTGGAAATTCAGAAGTTGCTGCCTATATGCCCCCTATAGTTTTAAAATGGTTTATGAATAAAGAAAAAAATGTATTTAAAAAAATAAAAAAAGCTGTATCTGCCTCTCAATATGTATTAGGCAAATTAGGGGAATTAAAAGCAGAAGATGCTTTTGTAGACTGGGGTCATTTATCAGGATGGATAGTTGGTTTTGATGCCCAAAAAAGAAATTGGTCCGAGAAGCAGATTAAAGAAATAGGCATACCTTATGAAATATTACCCAAGGTTGTAAAGCCCTGGCAGGTGATAGGAACTTTAAGTAAAAGGGAAGCTGAAAAAATAGGTTTATCCGAAGGGATACCGCTGGTTGCCGGCAGCGGGGATATTCCACAGTCAAATTTAGGTTCAGGTGTTGTAGAAAATGGCTCTTGTTCCGATGTTGCCGGTACCGCTTCCATTTTTACTGTTATATCAGATATATTTTCAAAAAAAATAGCGGAAACCAAAATGCTCAACACCGGTTTTAGCACACTTGATAATCAATACATGTATTGGAGCTTTATTCCTGCAGGCGGATTAAGCTTAAGATGGTTTAGGGATGAAATTTTGAGGGAAAGAGGCAATGGTAATTCTTATAATGCAATGAATAAGATTGCGGCTGATATTCCTATCGGTTCAGATGCAGTATTATTTTATCCATTTTTACAGGGAAGGTCGACTCCGATCTGGCCAAATTCAAGTGCAGCCTGGCTAGGCCTATCTGCCGGAAATAGCATAGGTAATCTTTACCGATCAATTATGGAGTCTATTGCTTTTGAATATTTATCCTGGGCCAATACCTGCAGAAGCATAGGTATCGAAATAAAAGACACAACCGTAATTGGCGGTGGAAGTAAAAGTGATTTATGGAACCAATTGAAATCTGATATATTGGGCAGTAATTATATTACTTTACAAAGAAGTGAAGGCGCAAGCATAGGTAATGTTATACTAGCTGCTTATGGGGTCGGAGATATAAAAGATATAAAATCTACTATAAAAGAATGGATTAAAGTTAAGAATATCTATAAACCCATAAAAAGCAATACGGATCTGTATAGCAAGATATATAAAGCACGGGAAGAAATATTGAACGGACCTTTAAAAGAAATATTTGACAAGATAGCGGATCTTCGAAATATTCTTTTAAAAGTATAGGCAAGCCATTATTTTTTAATATAATAAGATTTTTATTATTAAGGTTAGTGCAATAAGACGTTAATGTGTTAAATTATCATTTAGCAAATTTAAATATTGCTTGAGGAGGTTGTTAAATTGAAGGAATGCAAAGTAAGAGAGTGCGCGATTATTAAGAAAAAACTTACGGATTTAAAAGATTACAAGATAGTCGACAGGTATAGCAACCTGAAAAAAGAAGAAAAAGTCGAAATGCTTAAAAAAATGTACCACATAAGGTATTTCGAAAGCGAAGTAGAGCAGTTCATATTGAAAGGCCAGATTTATGGTACATGCCATCTATATATAGGTGAAGAAGCCAATGCCGTAGGTGCGATCACTGCAATAAGAAAGGATGACTGGATAGCTTCACATCATAGAGGACATGGTCATTGTATAGCAAAAGGTTCTGATATCAATTTAATGATGGCTGAATTGATCGGCAAGGGGAACGGTTATTGCAAGGGCAAGGGTGGTTCGATGCATATTGCCGATCTGCATACATATAATCTGGGCGCTAATGGAATAGTCGGCGGAGGCATGGGAGTAGCAGTCGGGGCGGCGTTGACTAACAAATTAAAAAAGAAAGACGGAGTTGTGATTTGCTTTATCGGAGATGGTTCGACAAATAACGGAATATTCCACGAATCCCTGAATATTTCTTCTGTATGGAAACTGCCGTTAATATATTATTGCGAAAATAACCAATATGGTATGTCTACATCAATTGCAAATTCAACCAATATCGAAAGACTTTCGGATAGAAAAGCCTCTTATGGCATAGAAGGTGTAACCATAGACGGTAATAATGTTGTAGACGTTTATAATGTTGTCTCATATTTTGCCGAACAATGCAGAACTGGGAAAGGCCCTGTATTCATAGAGGGCTTGACTTATCGTTGGAGAGGTCATTCGAAACATGACTCTCAGGTTTACAGAACCAAGGATGAAGTTGAACAATGGAAAGAATATGATCCTATAATAAGATATAAAGAATTTTTGATTGAATCAGAAATTATTACGGCAGATGAGGCTAAAGCAATTGAGGACCAAGCTGTTAAAGATATTAAAGCTGCAGTAGATTTTGCAGATAAAAGTCCTTATCCTGATCTGAAGGAAGTCGAAACAGACGTATATGCTGATTAAACATAAACAATTTTAAATAAAAGGAGAATTATAATGAGTGAGATAACCTATCTTGAAGCTATAAGAGATGCAATAAGGGAAGTCATGAAGGAAGATGAAAGTGTATTTTTGCTTGGAGAAGATATTGGTTTATATGGAGGTTCTTTTGGATTAACCAATGGATTATTTGCAGAATTTGGCAGTGAACGGGTAAAGGATACTCCAATTTCAGAATCCGCTATCATAGGTACGGCAGTTGGAAGTGCTATTACGGGGATGAGACCGATACTCGAGATCATGTTTTCAGACTTTACGGGATGCGGCTGGGATCAGATAATGAATCAGGCTGCCAAGATCAGGTATATGTTCGGTGGCAAAGCAAAGGTTCCGATGGTCCTTAGAACAGCATCCGGCGGAGGAGCGGGATTTGGGCCTCATCATTCTCAAAGTCTCGAAGCCCTGTTTGCTCATATACCAGGTTTAAAAGTAGTTATGCCTTCCAATCCTTATGACGCAAAAGGATTATTTATTTCTTCAGTCTACGATAATAATCCTGTGATATTTTTAGAGCATAAGTGCCTATACAAAAATAAAAAATATGCCCAGGAAGTCCCTGATGGTATTTATACTATTCCTTTGGGAAAGGGAGAGGTTAAAAGACCCGGTAAAGATATAAGTATTGTAGCATCATCTTATATGGTACAGAAGTCATTGGAGGCAGCAGAAATTTTACAAAAAGATATGCAAATTAATTGTGAGGTTGTCGACCTCAGAACTATAAGGCCTCTGGATATAGATATTATTTTAGAGTCTGTTAAAAAAACCGGAAAATTGATGTGTGTAGAAGAAGCATGCAGTTTCGGAAGTTTTATGGGTGAAGTAATAACTCAGGTTATAGAAAAAGGATTTGATCTTCTGGATGCACCTCCAATTCGTATCGCTGGTAAAAATTGTCCTGTTCCTTACAGCTTTATATTAGAGCAGGAAATGCTTCCAAGTGTTG
The DNA here is from genome assembly GCA_028718045.1 of Actinomycetota bacterium. Lineage (GTDB taxonomy): Bacteria > Actinomycetota > Humimicrobiia > Humimicrobiales > Humimicrobiaceae > JAMDDL01. The sequence goes on along the minus strand of JAQUMQ010000072.1, from coordinate 3,235 downwards.
AAAAGATTAAAGATGGAATATTAAATATGCTGGGTAAAAACTGAATTTTAAAATGTTTTTATTAAAATTTTCTTAAAAGTTCAAGCAAAGGAATGTGTTTCCGGATTTTTAGATTATGCGGATAAGTTCTGATTTTAAAATTAAGGAGAATGAATCAATATTAAATTAAATGTTGATTTCAAGTTAATTTTATAAAATTGAAGTTTTAGTGAGAGGAAATTAAATATGCAAAACTATAAAGAAAGTGCAGTAGAAAGGCTTTCAAAAACTACACAGGGCATGGAGATATGGTGGGACTCATCTCCTCTGATATATAAATCCTGGTCAAAAAAAGTCCTCGATAAGACAGATCCCACATACAAGCCGATCATGGAAGAACAGCTAAAGAAGCTCTTCAGCCAGGGACAGGCAGACATTGTATTTGATGGTGTCACAACAAATCCAAGGCTTACAAGCAAAGTCCTCGAACTTATTCCTGATGATGTAAATCCCATAGTTGACAAGATGATAAAGGAAAATCCTGCCAAGACCGATTACGAAGTAGCCTGGGAAGTATACAAAACCATAACAAAAGAAGGCGCAAAGCTCTACATGCCCCTCTTTGAAAAATCAAACTATAAAAAAGGATACGTAAGTGCACAGGTAGATCCAAACCAGATAACCAATATCAGGGAAATGCTCTTTCAGGGTCTTGAACTTAAAAAATTGGAAGACAACATCATGATAAAATGCCCCGGTTCAAAAGAAGGCATATATACAATACAGATATTGACTTCACTTGGTATCCCCACCAACTCAACACTTGTATTTAATGTACCCCAGGCAATAGCAGTTGCCGAGGCTGTTAAAAAAGGCCATGAACTTGGAATGAGCAAAGGTGTCGATTACAGCAAATGGAGATCGGTCATAACCATAATGCTTGCACGCTTTGAAGATATGCCCGAATACAGGGAAAGTGCAAAATCAGTAGGAATAGAGCTGACCGATGAGTTAAAAAGATACTCGGGAATTGCCATAGCAAAGAAAGCACTGGGCATATTGAATAATCCTAAAAACAATTATCTCTCAAAGCTTCTTTTATGTTCTTCAAGGATAGGTCCAACTCCTAATGTAATATATCACATAGAAAAACAAGCCGGAGCAAACATGGTATTTACGATAAACCCTGAGATGATAGATGATTTTAACAGACTTTATCGTGAAAAAGACATAGAATGCGCATGGCAGGAGCCGGTATCAAAAGAGATAATGGAAAAGCTTTTAAAGATACCTTATTTTGTCGCAGGTTATGATATCAACGGGATAAAGGATGATGATTTTATCAGCCAACCTTCATTTGTATATACCGCAAATGAATTTAAGGGCTCGATGAAGTTTATCGAGGATTATGTGACTAAGAGGAAAAAGCTCTTAAATTAGAAATTATTATTTTTATTTTAATAATCTAAGCTAATGTGGGATTACCAATAAATTATTATTATCTTAGAATGTGGGGAGATAAATATGTTCAATATAGTTATGCCCAAAATAGGTTTAATGATGGAGTCTGGGAAAATAGAAAAATGGATAAAAAAAGAAGGCGATACCGTAGCGGTAGGGGATATTCTTCTTGAGCTTATGACGGATAAAGTATCCATGGAATTAGAAGCTACTGATGCAGGCATATTAAGGAAGATAGTCAGACAGGAAGGAGAGGATGTTCCCGTCTTGGAGGTAATAGGATACATCGGTGAAGCCGATGAAGAAATCCCTGATGCCGATAAGGCTGCCGAAACAATGACAGCAAAAGAACCTTTAGAAACTTCTGCTGAGAACAAAGAAAGTATCTCGATACCGGTTGAAAAAGAAGAGCCACAGAAAGGACAGGTTGCAATAAGCCCCTTAGCCAGAAAATTAGCTGAGTCAAACGGTGTAGATATAAAAAATGTAAAAGGAACTGGTCCTGGCGGAAGGATTGTCAAAGAGGATGTGATTGCATTCATCGAAAATAAAGCTTCAGCAAAAGCAGAAAATATAGTTTCTCAGACCACCATGCCGGCTTCAGTAATTGTGCCAGCTCCCGCAGCAGCAGGTCATATACAGGTAAAGAGCTCGACACCTTTAAAGGGAATGCGAAAAATAATAGCAGACAGAATGGTTTTATCTAAGACAACAACACCTCATATAATATTGACTTCTACGGCGTGTGTGGATAACCTGATAGTTTTAAAGGACAGGTTGAAGACTAAAGCTAAAAATCTTGATGCTGATTTAACAATTACGGACTTTGTTATAAAAATTGCTGCAAATACCTTGAGGGAATACGTTAAAGTAAATTCATCTTTGCAAAATGACAATGTAATGATATATGACGATATCAATATCGGTATCGCTGTAGCACTTGAGGATGGGTTAATTGTTCCTACGGTATTCAATACTGATAAAATGAGTTTACTTGAGATTACCAAGAAAAGAAAAGAGCTGGTTGCAAAGGCAATGCAATCCAAGCTGTCCTTGGAAGAAATAAGCAACGCAACTTTCACAATAAGCAATCTCGGAATGTTCGGAGTCAAGAATTTTACAGCTATAATAAATCCTCCTCAGGGTGCAATATTGACGGTAGGCTGCATTTATAAGCAATTAGCGTTTTCAAGTGATGAAATTGTTGAAAAATCTTTTATGGATTTTTCCCTTGCGGTTGATCACAGAATCATTGACGGAGCAGATGCGGCGAGATATCTGCAGAGATTTGTGGAATTAGCTGAAAATCCTGAACTGCTGGTATTTTAGCTGATTTTTAAAAATATTTTTCATTGCTTTAAATAATATATACTTTGAGAAAAAAATTATAATTTATAGTATAGGCTAAATTAAAGCTTATTAAGGGAGAAAAATGATCAATATCGATAAGAAAAATCTGAGCTATACTTTTGACTACAATAAAAAACCAATAATGACCGTATCTGAAGGTGAGAGCTTTACGCTTTCTACAGAAGATAATCTTTCCGGCCTGGTAAAAAATGAGAAAGATCTGCCTTTACCTGAAAATCTGTTACCATTCAGTAAAGCTGTTCCGGTAAAAAATAATCCGCTGACGGGGCCTGTTTTTATAAAAGGAGCCCAAAAGGGAGATCTGGTAGAAGTAACTATTGAAAAGATTGTCCCTAACGATTATGGGATTTCGAGTATCATTCCGGAAAGCGGACTGCTGCAGAATTCTTTGAAATGGCCGGAGCTTAGTGTGCCATTTACTCAG
>JAQUMQ010000071.1 GCA_028718045.1 Actinomycetota bacterium | reverse complement strand
TAGAGCTTTCACCGTATGATTTGACAAGGGGCAGGATAATTTACAGGAAAAAATAGTCTTATTTATGCTTTAATATATATTTTTAATTGGCAGCGTATCTTTAATTGGAAATTTTATAAAGCATAGTAAGGGCTATTAGTTATTTTTTATATATTGGTATTAAAAATAATTGATTAACAAAAGGAATTAAGATGAAAGTCAGACCGTCAGTTAAAAAAATTTGTAATGATTGCCGGATTATCAGGCGGGAAGGTAAGGTAATGGTTATCTGTAAAAATCCCCGCCATAAACAAAGACAAGGTTAAGGAGGAAATGTAGGTGGCTAGAATTGCTGGAATTGATGTTCCCAGAAATAAACATATCGTTGTTTCTCTTACTTATATTTTTGGCATAGGCAGATCAACTGCTGCTAAAATACTTGCTGATATTGGCATAGATCCTGCAAGAAAAACAAGCGAATTAACCGAAGATGAAATAATTAAGATCAGAGAATATATAGATACAAACATAAAAGTTGAAGGTGATTTGAGAAGAGAGGTAAGTCAGAGCATTAAAAGACTTATCGAAATAAATTCCTATAGAGGCATAAGGCATAAAAGGAATTTACCGGTCAGAGGTCAAAGAACTCATACCAATGCAAGAACCAGAAAAGGCAGAAGGCCTTCTGTCGGAATTAAGAAAAAAACATCGGCTACTGTTAAATAATCAGGAGGATAAATTTGGCAACCAAGCAAACTGCTAAAAAAAGAGTTAAAAGAAGAGAAAGGAAGAATATTCCTTACGGAATTGCACATATTCAATCTACCTTTAATAATACGATTGTTAATATAACGGATATGAATGGTAATACGATTGCGTGGGGTAGTGCGGGAGGCCAGGGCTTCAAAGGCTCAAGAAAGAGTACTCCTTTTGCTGCTCAGGTGACGGCAACAGCCGTGGCAAAGTCAGCACAGGAACATGGTCTTTCCAAAGTTGACGTAAGGGTAAAGGGTGTAGGTTCTGGTAGAGAAACTGCTGTAAGGTCTTTGCAGGCTGTAGGACTGGAAATAGGTTCCATAACAGACGTAACTCCTGTTCCGCATAATGGATGTAGACCGCCAAAAAGAAGAAGAGTGTAAAAGTAATTGGATTTTTAGAAATATTTTAAATAAGGAGTTATCTTAAATGGCTAGAATCAATGGTGCTGCTTGTAAGTTATGCAGAAGAGAAAAGGAGAAATTGTTTTTAAAAGGCTTGAGGTGTTTTTCAGATAAATGTGGAGTAGTAAAGAAACCATATGTCCCGGGTCAGAAGGCAAAGATGAGACTTGTTGAGTCTGAGTATTATACCCAATTAAGGGAAAAGCAAAAAGCAAAAAGATATTATGGTGTTATGGAAGCGCAATTTTTGAATTATTATAAAAAAGCTACAAGAAAGCAGGGAATAACCGGTGAAATTCTTCTTCAGCTTCTTGAAACCAGGCTCGATAATGTTTTGTATCTTATGGGATTTGCGACATCAAGGTCTCAATCAAAACAATTGATTTCGCACGGACATGTCAAGGTAAATGGGAAAAAAGTTGACGTACCTTCTTTTCAAGTAAAAGAAGGACAAGTAGTTGAGATTGCGGATGAAAGCAAGGATATCCCTTCCATTATTGAGGCTAAGGAAAGTGCCGGAAGCTTAAGTATTCCTGAATGGCTTGAAGTAGATTTCAAAAATTTCAAAGGTAAAATTATCAGAATTCCGGAAAGAGCCGATATCAAAGCTCCTGTTAAAGAGCAAATGATAGTAGAGCTTTATTCTAAGTAATTTTAATAATTTATCGTTAGTTGTCTGTCGTCAATTATTACATTTTTTCAATATATTATTTAAAAAAGTTCTCTCTCTATTTTAGGAGGTTAAGATAAATTGTTAAAGATGCACAAACCAAGTATAAATTTAAAAATTGCCAATGATTTTGATGGCGAATTTATTGTCGAACCTTTGGAACGAGGTTTCGGTCATACGCTAGGTAATTCCATAAGAAGAGTTTTGCTGTCATCAATAGCAGGAGTTGGAATCACTAAAATCAGAATCGAAAATGTTCAGCATGAATTTTCTACTTTGGAAGGGTTAAAGGAAGATATCGTAGAACTGATTGCTAATTTAAGACAAATCGTATTTAAGATGGAACGTTCGGATATGGCAGTAGCAAAACTTAATAAACCCGGACCTTGCGAAGTCAGAGCTTCGGATATCAATCTTCCCTCTGAATTGGAGATTGTCAATAAAGATTGTTATATCGGAACATTATCTAAAAACAGCAATATAAAAATCGAGATAGTTGTTGAAAGAGGAAAAGGCTATAGAAATGCTGAGGAAAATATCTCCGAGGAAGATCCTATAGGGGTCATTCCGATAGACACGGTTTTTTCTCCAATTAAAAGAGTTATGTTTAAGGTTGAAAATACACGAGTGGGGCAAATGACAAACTTTGATAAACTTACCATGACTATAAAAACCAATGGGAGTATCAAACCGGATGAAGCGTTAAGCCAGGCATCAAAGATTATAAATGATTATATGGCTTTGATGATCGATCTTTCGGAAAAGACAAAAAATGAAGATCCTATTTTTGAAGAAGTTGAGCAAAAAGCAAAAAAACAACAATATCCGTCAATCGAAGATTTGGAGCTATCCGTAAGATCATATAATTGCCTTAAGAGAGCGGGGATCGACAGTGTAGAAAAATTACTTCAATACAGCGAAGACGAACTGCTCGACATCAGAAATTTTGGCCAGAAATCTATACAGGAAGTAAAGAACAAAATAAGCGAGTTAGGCTTAGTGTTTAAGAAAAAATAAAGTGGGAGATTACAAGATATGGTTCAACCAAAAAGAGGAAGAAGACTAGGCGGAAGCGGCACTCATCAGAAAGCGATAATGAAGAATCTTGCAATTTCATTGTTTGAAAATGGTAAAATTGAAACTACGGTAGCTAAAGCTAAGTTTTTAAGAATGTTTGTAGATAAATTAATAACGTTTGCAAAAAAGGGAGATCTGGCATCAAGAAGGCAATGCCTTAAACTTCTTGGTAATTATAATACTGTTCAAAAATTATTTAATGAAATTGCTCCACAAACTTATACGCGTTCGAGCGGTTTTACCAGAATAGTAAGGGTTAAAAACAGGCTTGGCGATGGGGCTGAAATTGTTCAGATAGAATTATTAAAGTAAAATATCTGCTTGACATTGTTTATTTTTAATGACTAATTATAAGGCTGTAATCGAGTATGACGGTACCGGCTTTTCGGGGTTTCAAATTCAGCCGGAGGGCTTGAGAACTGTTCAAGGAGAATTAATAAAAGTTCTAAGCCATATTTTGAATAAGAAAACCAGCATTTCATATGCCGGCAGGACGGACAGTGGAGTTCATGCCACAAATCAGGTTATAAATTTTAAGCATGACGATAACCTTGATTTATATAAATTTAAATGGTCGCTTAACTGCGTTCTTCCGGAAGATATATCGGTGAGGTCTGTTGAAAAGGTGGCAGATGAATTTGATTCCAGACGCGATGCATTATGGCGCGAGTATAGTTATTTTTTGATAAACGATAATTACCAAAGCGTTTTTTTGAAAAGATACAGTATATTAGTCTGCAAAAAGTTGGATTTTGATTTAATGGCAAAGTCTTGTAAAAATTTTGTTGGAAGAAAAGATTTTACACCTTTTTGCAGTCCGAATGATGATAAGGTAAATAAAATAAGAGAAATTTTTAATTTCGATGTTTTTAAAATTAATTCTTTTTATGGAAATAAAGTCATTGTTTTTAAAGTCAAAGCGAATTCTTTCCTTTACAACATGGTAAGAATTATCGTCGGGACTTTGATCGAAATCGGAAAAGGTATGAGAAGTGTTTCAACTATTGAAGATGCTTTCGAACATAATGACAGAAATATGGCTGGCAGAATCGTTGAATCTAAAGGTTTGTTTCTTACCGGCGTAGGATATGAATAGTTTATTACTTGATTGGAGGATAAATGGTAACCGTAGGCACAAAAACTTATAGTGCAAAAGAAAAAGACATAGATAAAAAATGGTATGTTATAGATGCAAGCGGGAAAACGCTTGGCAGACTTTCTACCGAAATTGCCAAGATACTTAGGGGCAAGAATAAGCCTATATTTACCCCTCATGTCGATTGCGGAGACTATGTTATTGTTATAAATTCAAGCAAACTTGTAGTTACGGGGAACAAACTTGAAGACAAAAAATATTACAGGCATTCCGGTTATATCGGAAATTTGAAAGTTACAAGTTTGGGTAAATTGATGAAGAAAAGCCCGGAATTCGTACTGTTAAAAGCTGTCAAAGGTATGCTTCCGCATAACATACTGGGAAGACAACAGCTAAAGAAGTTAAAAGTATATCCTGGCCCGATTCATCCGCACAAGGCTCAAAAGCCCGAAGTTTTAGATATAAATTAAATTAGTTTTTTGGCAAAGTCATTTTTAATTAGGATATAACTTAAGTTTTTAAGCTTATTTTTTTTAAGGAAGTTTAAAAGGAGAAAAAGTTGGCAGAAGAAGTTAAATATTATGCGACCGGAAGAAGAAAAGAATCCACAGCAAAAGTCTGGATTAAGCCAGGTGAAGGTAAAATAATTGTTAACGAAAAAGATTTTAAAGAGTATTTTCCCAGAGATACTCTTGTTAATATGATTATAGAACCGTTTAACCTGACAGGTACACAGCATGATTACGATGTAATCGCATCCATAGAAGGCGGCGGTGTTTCAGGACAAGCAGGCGCATTAAGGCATGGTATTTCGAAAGCATTACTGGAAATAAATCCTGAGTATAGGATAATTTTAAAAAAAGAAGGATTTTTAACCAGAGATTCCAGGATTAAAGAAAGAAAGAAATATGGTCTTAAGAAAGCAAGAAAGAGATCACAATTCTCAAAGAGATAATCATTTCTTTTTTTATGAGTTTCCCATGTATTAAAATAAACTTAAATAAGATTGCCGATAATGCAAAATTGATAATCGATCGTTGCGACAAGTCAGGCATAGCGGTTATCGGTGTTACGAAAAGCATATTGGCAGATATAAACATTGTAAAAGTTCTTAAAAAATCTGGGATAAAAATTTTCGGAGACAGCAGGCTTTTAAACCTGGCAAAGCTACGTAATTATTTTGGTTATGGGCAGCAACTTGTTTTGCTGAGAACCCCAATGCTTACAGAGTGCGAAGACCTTGTCAAGATATGCGATACCTCGCTTCAAACCGAACTGAAAACAATCAGGATTTTATCAAAGATATGCCTTAAGAAAAAAATAACCCACAATATTATTATCATGGTGGAAACTGATGATAGGCGCGAAGGAATATATCCCAGGCAGGTAATGGCTTTTTTTGATGAGGTATATAAAAATCACAAAAATATAAGAATAATTGGATTAGGCACGAATGCAAGATGCCTTTCAAATAAAAAACCTACCCTTAAAAGTATCAATTGCTTGATTGATTTAAGAAATAAAATTTATTCCGTGTATGGATTTAAAATACCCGTAATTTCCGGAGGGAATTCCAGTTTATGGAAATACATAGAAACGGAGGAGTTGCCAAAAGAAGTAAACCAGGTAAGAATAGGAGAGGCTATTTTCATAGGCAATGAAACATCTGATTACACGACTATAAAGGGTGCTCATGATGATTGCTTTGTACTTGAAGCCGAAATAATTGAAATCAAAGAAAAAAAAGCTGAACCATATAAGGCAATTATTGCTCTTGGCGTGCAGGATGTTAGTTGCAAGCACTTGAAAATTCAAAATCCTTATTATGAAATAATAGGCCAAAGCAGTGATCATACCGTTATCGGGCTGAAAAAACAGTATCGCTTGGCAAACAGGAAAGACAGCGTGGTTTTTTCGGGGGAAATCAGTAAATCAAAAAAGGAAAAAGATAAAAATAATTTTTATCCATCAAAATTAAGAGTCGGCAGCATAATAAAATTTGGATTGAATTATTTCGGTCTTTTGTCTTGCATGACTTCTCCTTTTATAGTAAAGAAATATATCTGATTATCAGCTATTTGCCAATGCCGATAACATCACTTAAATTTATTTTTTTTTAGATATTAATTAAATTATTATGTAAAATATTAAAATTGATATCGGTAAATATGCAATATCAAAAAATGTGGATTAGAAATTTTTTTAATCTTAATTTATGTGAATTCAAGAGGTCTAAATGGATAAAGATTTAAGAAAATTATTTGGAACGGATGGAATAAGAGGAATCGCAAACGATGATTTGACTCCGGAGCTTGCGCTAAAAGTTGGCAAAGCGGTATCAAGGTTTTTAATAGCCAAAGGTAAAAGGGGTAAGATATTAATCGGAAAAGACAGCAGACCTTCAGGCGATTTTCTAGAATCCGCGCTTGCGGCAGGTATTTTGTCAAGTGGCGGCGATGTTTATGAAGCAGGTGTTTTGAGTACGCCGGCAGTAGCATTACTTGTTAAAATTTTAAAAATGGATGGAGGTATTGTAATTTCTGCGTCTCATAATCCGCTTGAAGATAATGGTATAAAGGTTTTTAAAAGTGGCGGAGAAAAGTTGAGCGATGAGCAGGAAAAATCCATAGAAGAGTATATTTTAAGTGAAACGGTGTCGGAATCGATAAATCCCGTTGGGCTTGAAGTGGGAAGATTAAAAAATGTAAACGATGCATCAGAAATTTATATCGAAAATATTACAAAGAATTTTTCTTTTGATCTGGAAAAATTAAAAATAGTTGTAGACTGCGCAAACGGAGCAACCGGCTTGACCGTACCCAAGGTGCTTTCGATGTACGGTGCGAATGTGATCAGCGGCAATATCGATACCAAAAGCGGTCTTATCAATAAAGATTGCGGTTCGACTCATCCTGAATGCTTAATCCGGATGGTAAAGGAAAATAATGCAAAAATAGGTTTTTCCTACGATGGGGACGGAGACCGGGTTATCGGGTGTGACAGTA
>JAQUMQ010000070.1 GCA_028718045.1 Actinomycetota bacterium | reverse complement strand
ATGAACCGAAAAGCTTGGATTTATTAAAAAGTTTAAAAAGAAAATAGCATTCAAAAAACTGTCTGGCTATCGTCGGAAACGACCTGCAGCTATATTGCAGCGTACCGTCCGGATTTATCGTTTTGGCACCTATCATTCCTATTTTTTCTCCGATTGCTTCTTTTCCGGCGGCAAAATCAACGATTTTTGCGATATCTTTATCTATCATTTTCGTATCCGGATTTAAAAAAACAAGATATTTTCCGCATGCGATTTTTGCACCTTCGTTAGATCCTTTACAAAACCCGACATTTGTTTTTGATTTCAATAAAATAATATTTTTGTTTCTTTGCGCTGCTTTTTTGATAAATACAGTGCTTCCGTCACGGGACCCGTTATCAAAAATAATTATTTCCCATTCCAAAACCGCCGGTTTCAAAGAATCAAGCTTGTGCTTTTCCGCATTTTCCGTGCCGTTTAAAATTTCGAAACTCTTCAGCAAATCTTTTATAAAGACCAAGCTGTTATAATTTACTATTATAAAACTGATATCTACCATTTTTTTATTTGATGGATTTTGTATAAACCGTTATTTTTAAATCATGTTTTTTTATTTAAAGCATCTTTTGCACTTTCGATAATCTCGAGAAGATTTTTTCTGAAAACCTCGTTGGAATATAATCCCGCGTCTATTTTTGCGTTTTCTCTTATTTTTGACATCTCGAGCGGATTTTTGATTGCCGCTATCGTTTTTTCCTTGAGCTCGTCGAAGCTATCGAATTTAAATCCGTTTACGGCTTCTTTTATAATTTCTTTCTGCCCACCTTTATTTATTACGATCGGGATACAGCCTGATACCATTGCCTCTACGGTAGTTATGCCAAAATGTTCGAATTTCTCGGGATGCTTTTGTTCATCTTCGCCAATTCCCGCTGCATGCCAAAAAATTTCCGCCTTGGCAAAAACCTTTGTTAAGTCCTCCCATGCAATATTTGCAGCTATTTTTATCGGATATCCGCAAGATGCTTCTCTTATCTTTTCGACATAATCAAGATGCGCTTTTTTGTTTTCAAGACCACCTGCAAGAATCAGCTCGTATCCTTTGATTTCCTCTGGATATTGATCGTAAAGCTCCATGAATACCTGCGCAAGTTCAAGCTGTTTTTTATTATGATGTTCCGGGAAAAATCTGCCTACGCTCAAAATGATTTTTTCCTTGCCGCTACTGTAGAAGCTTTCGGTATCCACCGGAGGAAACAATATGGTGCTTTCCTTGCTCCACAGTTTTTTTACCCAAAAATAAGAGTAGCGGGATATTGATATGATCTTGTCATAAGTATCAAGAAATTTAAGTTTTGAAGGGTAAGTAATTAAAAACAACGGTATGAATCCCAGAATTTTAAGAATAATCTTTTCAAACAAGCTCAACCTATTGTTGTCATACAAGACCACTCCAAGAACTCTCGAGTCCAGAATCTCGCTATCCGTTTGGGACGGAATAAAGGTACTCGAAGTTATTAAAATCAAATTTCCTTTTTCCGTATTTAATGGAATTTCCAGATTTATTCTGTCTCCGCTTTTCAATTGAAGTTTTTTTTCAAAAAACAAATTATCGTAATCTTCGATGTTCGATATATCGATTCCTTTGTTTTCATAAATTCTATCTTTGGAATGCGAGAAAACTTTAACGCTAACTTCCATATCTGAGATCTTTGATGAGGAAGGATTTTTAAAACCGATATTTATTTTTTCGAAATAAATATTTTTCAGGCTGAAATCTTTTACCTTTAAAACCACTTTACCCGAACTCCAGCTACCTCGTTTAAGCATAAATCTCTTAACGTCATACAATCCTTCTTTTATGTCGAATACATTGGAGGTGTATATTATTTTATTTGCGATTTTAAAAAGCCATACGGCAGGTAACCTGAAAAACAGCAAAAGAAATTTATGCAGAAATTTAAAATCCGAATCAAACGGCGTCGGAAAATAACATAAATAAATATTATACCTACCACTTGCAGACAGCGAACTAAGATATGTTGTATTTATAAAAATATCGTAATTTCCCGTAATTTTTGATGCATAATCATCCGATATATAAGGAAATATCTTTAAGTTAACTTTACTTAAATCAAGGTTAAGGCGTTTTGACACATCCTCGATATTGCTATGAATATCCGTGATAAGATCGACCGTGCATGAAGCTTCCTTGGAAAGAATTTCAGCCATCTTGCAACTGTATCTTTCTCCGCCGCCAAACGTATTCAAATATCTGTCATATATACCTATCTTAAGCATGAATTTCTTCCTAAATCGACATTTAACCAATGAGCTGACCATGATAATAATTAATAACCGGCCGATTAACAATTATGCGGTCGAACTTTTTTAAGTCAATATCAAACACCGGTATAAAACGGCAAACATTCAGAAATTTTTTTGCCATGTTTTTATCTCCTCATCGGATATTATTGATCCTTTTCTTATACTTATTCTTTTTCCTAGAAAACACGCCATTAAAATAAATAATTCGAAAAATATTCTCATTCTTATCGTAATATCAATCCTATCAAGGCTTTTCCTTCTTATTTTGTTTATAACAAGATAAATAAAATTAATAAATGCCGCAGCACAAAAACTTATATAATTTTTGATAAACCCTGAAAACCAGCAGCACTTGTAAATCATTAAAAGCCTGTTTCTTAATACGTAGTATGTAAAGTTGTATGACCATTCCTGGCCGGATCCGCAATGAAAGTGTCTCGCAACAGCTTTAGGCTCGACAAAAAACTTCCAACCCTTAAGCCTTGCTCTCCAAAAAAAATCTATGTCTTCATAATAAGTAAAAAATTTTTCGTCAAACAACTTTATTTCCCTTATCAATTCTTTTTTTACCAAAAAACTGGACCCCGGAACCGCAAAAACCTCAAATGATTCATCCAAAACATTTTCTTCGATTGAATCATATCCTATTTCTTTTGCGTAAAACGATTTGTTTATCATGCTCCCGCAGCTGTTTATGATATCTTTTGCATAAACGAATTTACTTTCAGGTATTATCAGATTGAATTTTTTGCATAATAAACCGTCTTTCGTTTTTATGATATCGTTTTGGCTTACATCCTTTTTGCATTCAGAATTTTCATTTATATGCGTTTTTTTACAGCCATCGCCTTCATTTAAAGCTTCTCCGTCTGCAATTTCTTTGCTATCGTAAAGACAATCGTCATGATAATTAAATATTTCTTCATCTGCACACAAAATTCTTAAATTAATATCAGGTTTTAAAAATGCCGTTTCGATTTCCAGGTTTAAATCTTTTTCCGTGTCAAAAATAGGAATAGCAAGCAAAGCTTCTTTTTTTATTTTTCTTATAATGTTTTTGTTCAAATCCTTGTAAATACCAAAAAATCCATTTAAATATTTGATACTATCGTTTGCGTGTCTCAGCAGGTCATGGTTGGAAATCTGGTCATCGTAATTACCGTTAGAATCCCGGCAAACATTTATCCCTATAATTCTTATTTTTTTTATTATCCCATAATATTCGTTTTCATTTTCGGATTCATTTTTATTCGTGCTTGATTCGTATTCATTTTCGTTTGCACTCGAGTCTGATTCATTCTTGTTTACATCTAAGTCTTCCATTATTATTTTTACAGGAATGTACTTAAAATAAAAATATACCTTGGATCCCACTCCGCCGACTTTAAGCCCTTTGTCTTTCTTCTGGCTTAAAAACATAACCATGTTTTTAAGCCATCCGCGTTCCACTACGCAGTCGTTATTTATAAAAGCGATATAATCTCCTTTTGCAAGTTTTACACCGGCATTGTTGCCGGCGGCAAAACCAAGATTGTTTTTTAAGGCCAGAATTTCAACGAACGGATAGTTTTTTTTCGCTAACTCGACCGAGTCATCTTGTGAGCCATTGTCGACCATAATAATCTGAAGCTTATCTTTTGGATAATCAAGATTATATATCGAGTCCAATAATTGTTTTAAAAAAAATCTGCCGTTGTAGTTTACGGTTATAATAGAAACAAAAGGTAAAGAAGCTTCTTCCAATCAAAACCTTTCAAAGTAAGAAATATTATTATTCGAAATTAAAATCCTGCCAAAAATCTGCCGCTAAAGTTTTTTTGCCATATAATATCTGCTTGAAATTCGAAGACCCAGTATCGAATCTATATTTTCGAAATCTTTTATGATGATATCGGCCTTGCCTTCGATATCGGTTTCCTGCCCAGACTCTTTCTTGATTTTATCAAGCATATCTTTCAACTCATTAATGTCGTAGCCTAAATTCTTAATTTCTGCTTCAAGCTTTTTAAATATGTTGAAATAAATAAGAATAAGCCTTTCCCTGTTTTTTCTGTTGAGCTCATTTATTTCGGAGTTTATCTGAATATGGATATTGTTGTTTATGGATTTCATTACTTCATTAAAACTTTTTCTCATATTCTCAAAATACAAACTCGTCAGCATATATATAAATTTCCTGAACTTGCCTCTCGCAGTTTTATCCGTATTAAGTTCATCGGAATTCAATATGTCAAATTTACTTAAAAGTTTTAGCGCTCTAAAATTATCCTGTTTGAACTTTATATCAAACAATTCAAACAGCTCATTCTTTCCATATATTTCTCCGAGCTCGGAATAGTTGCGGGCAAATTTGGAACTGTCGTCATATTTTTCATAAGCTCCCTTTTCAATGATTTCAAATCCGGTATTCTTTAAAATATATTCGATCGTAAAATCGTCAATACCCTCAGAATCATCAGATGATTTGCTCTTTGAGTCAATAAACTGGCTCAAACCCTTTTTTTCGGGAATGGAAAGAAACAAAACTCCCTCATGTTTTAATCTTAAGCTGATAATGTTTACGAAATCATAAAAAAATTTTGGAGTTATTTCCTCAAAAGCATTGTTTAATATAACGGTATCAAAATTAGTTCTTTTCGTTACTATGTTTTTTATGGTTCCGAGAATGTCCTGCATTTGCAAACTTTTCTTTTGGATTTTAGTATCTTCATTTACTTCAATAAAAAATACTTTACCTAGCTCGTTTTCGTCTATATATTGAGCATCCCTGAATTTGTTGTCCGTAATGAACAATGCGTTCGTAATACCTTCCGTATTCTCCTTTATGATATTTATCATTTTCCTGTTTTGTATATTTAGCATCTCAAACATTTTTTTCTTGTCGGAAGCATATTCGGCTTGCGTACAGTACCTGATAAGTGGTTTGGCTACGCTCTCCCATGAAAATCTTGGAGCTATTTTTTGTAAATTTCTTTTATATATTTCTCTTAAGCTTTTGTTTGACAAGATGCTATCCATTATCCTTGAAAGATTTTGTGCATTTTCATATTTTACGACCTCGCCTATATTTTCTTCTTTTACGAGCTTGGCAATCGAATCACCTTCCGTAGTAACTATCGGAAGTCTTGCCCAAATATAGTCCATGGTTCTCGTTCTATATGAAAATTCCGTCTCGATTCTTTTCTGGTGAATCGAAAGCCCCAGATCGGATTCCAAAAGGAAGTTTTGCCTTAAATCATAAGGAGTCCATTCATTAAAAAAAACATACTTCTCCAATAAATCAAGTTCCTTGCTTAATTTAATTGCTTCGATGCACTTCTGCATTTCAGGAAGTTTAGGATCGGGATGCTTTATCCCTATAAATACCAGTTTGACATCGTTACGGTGTCTTGAAAGTTCCCAAATCGCTTTTATCGCAGTCAAAGGATCCAGCCAGTTCCATATGCCGCCGCCCCATAAAACAATCTTATCTTCCGCTTTTATCTGAGGAAAAGAAATCCTTATCATTTCTTTGTCATGCTCGGGAACATATGCCGGTATACCAAAGGGAACGACATCGATAAGCTTTCTTAGTGAATTGTCGTCATCGTAATTATAAGGATTAACTCTTCCTAGCGCCGTCAACATGCCTACCCAGTAATCTCTTTGTTTTTCGCTTGCACATATGAAAAAATCGCCTATCGAAAGCTGCATGTTCAAAATATTTAAATTATTCTTGTCAATTCTTACTCTTTCGGCAATGCTTTCGTTTCTGTACATTTCAAGACTTTCAAGATTGAAGGGATTATACAGATCTATTATTATTTTACCTTTAAAATTTCTTAAGAATGGGAAATAATAAAGAAGGTGCCCTTGCATTAAAATGATATCCGAACTATCGACACTTCTCTGGAGATTTTTGAAATTTCCTTTTTCATACATGACTGTTTTAAAACCAGGCGTTTCGATGTCGATTCTGTTGGGTGAAGCAAGTGTCACGTCACAATAATTTGCAAGAATTCTTGAAAGTTCGTAAAACCTTATTCCGGGACCAGCCATATTTTTCCCGATAAAATCGTAACTGATAAGCAGAAGTCTTTTTCTTCCAGTCATATCTTTGGAAATTTCTTCTCTTTCCATAAAAGCTCCCGTTTTCCTTTTGAAATTTTTATCATTATAAATAGATTATGATCGATAATCGTTATTTTTAAAAAAATCAAGCTTGCTTGGCATAAAATCTTTTTAATCGTGCAATCTTCATAAAATTTTTAATCTTTATTATCAGATAATAAGGACAAAAAAGCCAATTAATTAAATATGACCTTGCAAGAACCGGTATTTGATCTTTTGTAGCCTCGGATTTCAACCAAATAACTTCGTATTTAAAAAATATTTTTAAAATATTTAAAAAATTAGAATTAATGATTGCGCATCTTATACGGTTTTTGTGATAAAAATAATAAAAACTGCCTGAAAACTTTCCCGACGATGCGCTTTCGAAATGTCTGGCAAAAGCAAACGGATTAACTATGACGCCGAGACCGAGCCTTTTTATCTTCAAGCAGTAATCGAGTTCCTCAAAATATGCGGGACTGTATCCTGCATCAAAGCCACCGAGTTTTAGAAACAAAGACATATGTGTCGCAAAAAGAGCTCCCGTCGCATAATCCACATCCGTAAAATAAGGCCCTCGCCAAATATAATCATTGTCTTTTTTTA
>JAQUMQ010000069.1 GCA_028718045.1 Actinomycetota bacterium | reverse complement strand
GGACCGGTTTCCAAAAAAATACGATAACAAAAAAACATATATCGTTGGATAAGTATGAAAAACTTCTTGCAGAAAACATTAACAAGATACCGGATAGTTTATATGATGCGGGCAATGATGGGATATATGAATTAAACAAGTTGAAAGATGAAAATAAAAACCTATTTAAAAAAAATTTTTTCTCCTTAACGGAAATTTTAACATTTTTAGATTGTCCTGTTTTATATAAATACAGGTATGTGATTAATATGCCCGAACATGAAAATGAATTTGCCGATTATGGTGTTAAAATGCATAAATTCATTGAAAAAATGACATCTTTTTGTTTTAAAAACGTTTTGAATTTAAAAAACAAGATCGATAACAAAACAAATAACCATGATTCTTATTTAAACCGTTTGATTTTCGATGAAGACAGCATCGAAGAAATGAGATTTAAAAATTATATATATAATTTTATTAACGGTGATATTTTGAATTTCGACCTCACAAACAAGATCCTTTTGGAGCAGCTTTTTTATTGGAAGGTAAACGATTCTTACCTTATATGCAAAGCCGACAGGATCGATATATTAAACAATGGCTTCATAAAGCTATATGATTATAAAACTTCAAGTGGCAAAAATCGCGATAGCCATGACAAACATATTCTCCAGTTAAAATCGTATATATATGGTCTTTCAGACTTGTTTGACATGGATGCAGAAAAAATCATAGGTATTTTGTTTTATCTGGGAGACGGAATGTCCAAACAAGTCAATGTTGAAAATTCCGGGAAAAAAGACATGGAAAATAAAATATCAAATACGATAAACGAAATAAGAAATCAAAAATTCATAAAGAAACATTCCCGAAATTGCAAAAAATCATGTAGTTATAAAAATTTTTGTTATTGAAAAATTATAAAAAAATATAACAATTCTTTGCAGATTATGCCGGTTCGATTATGACAAACCAGCATAATCGATGCTTTGTTTTATTAATCATACGTCCGTGGTTATACTTCCGTACACCAATGTGAATATTTTTTTATTTTATTTTTTACTATATCAAAATAAATATTTTGAATTTTTTTTGTCAATTTTCCCATTTTTCCGTCTCCGACTGTTCTGCCATCTATGCTTCCGATAGGGGAAACCTGAGCTCCGGTTCCGCAGAAAAACAATTCATCCGCAGTATATAATTCGGTTCTGTCTATCTGTCTTTCGATTATATTTAAATTAAGTTCATTGTTTATTATTTCAAATAATGTATTTCTTGTGATTCCTTCAAGAATATCGTTATAAGCAGGAGGCGTAATAAGGTTTTCGTTTTTAACCATAAAGATATTCATGGCACTTCCTTCGCTGATATGCTGGCCATCGGAAGATAATGTAACAGCTTCTTCATAACCGCCAAGCAAAGCCTCCGTTTTTTGAAGTGCAGCATTGGCATAACTTCCGGCAACTTTCGCTCTTGGGGGAATACAATTATCTGGAACCCTCATCCATGAAGATATGCAAACCTTTATAGGTTTTGAAAGATTAAGATATTCGCCCAAAGGAATTGTATAAATAAATATATCCTGATTATTGTTTATTAGTTTTGGCCCGATATTCAAACCGCTATTGTAAGCGTAAGGTCTTATATAAGAGTCTTCCTTATAACCTTCTTTTTTAAGAAGATCTTTCGTGATGTCGCATAATTCATTTATTGAGTATTTTATATTAATCATCATTATTTTACAGCTATCGAAAAATCTTTTATAGTGATCTTCCATTCTAAAGATATAATTCTTTTTTTCATTTTCGGTCCAGTAACTTCTAATTCCTTCAAAAACTGCTGTTCCGTATTGCAATGCGTTTGTTCTTATATCGATTTTGGCTTCGTTTATGGGGATTATTTCACCTCCAAAAAATGCGAATTTAGGATGTTCCGGTTTTAGCGTTTGTTTCATTTTTACTTCCTTGGATTATATATATTAAAATTTATTTTATTAAAATTTATGTCGATAGAAATCCAATTCATGCAACGTATATGTATTTTTAGTTAAATCAATCAATAAATTTTACTCTTTTAAAATGATAATGCAATCATAAAGCAAACATAAGAAATATTACTATGGTAATCAATCAATATAAATATGACGATAATAATACAATAAAAAAACTCCGAGTTATCTTTCACCATAGCTTTCGCCTTAGGCTATTTAACATCTCGGAGTTCCTCTTAGAACTTTTCTCAGGGACTTTTTAAAAATTAACTTACTCTATGATTACTTTCGTTTTCATATTTTAGCAATTTTCAAAGGTTGCCTCCTGCTCTAAGACAATAATAAATATATCAACTTGCAATTTATATGTCAATATGTTTATTAATTTTTGTTTATTAGTTTTTATTCAATTTTATTCAATATTTTTTATTTTTGGTTTTTTATTTTTGGTTTTTTTTGGGTTATTTTATTTGTAATAAGCATATATAATCCGTAGTATTATAAAATGATGAATTTAAAAAAATAAAAATTTTTTATGCAAACTTTTATATAAGCTAGAAATCTTTATGCATATATCTTTATACATAGATGCTTTTTAATATATTTCAAATATTTATAGGTGCGTTGATAGTCGGATTTTCGGGAGCGGTTACTCCCGGTCCGATGTTTACTTTAGTTATCTCCAGAACCGCGCAAAAAGGTTTCTGGGCTTCTTTTTTTATCGTAAGCGGCCATGCCATAATGGAATTGATGGTTTTAATGTTGTTTTTAGCGGGAATAATTAAATACTTAAACAATAATATGATAATTAAAATCATAGGAGTGGCAGGAGGGACGGTTCTTCTTTTTTTATCATTCGAATTGCTATATTCGACTTTTAAAAATAAGACAAAAGTTGATTTAAATAAAAAAGATATGAATGTTAAGTTAGATAAAGACAATAAAAGCCACTCTGTTTTTCAAGGTATGTTTGTAAGCATAATCAATCCGTATTGGTACGTATGGTGGGTTACGGTTGGTTCTGCATTTTTAATAAAGAGTATGAAATATGGCATAACAGGAGTAAGTTCATTTTACATAGGACATATTTTTTCTGATTTTATATGGTACTTATTCATAGGTTTTTTGGTAAGCAAAGGAAGGAAATTCATAAGCAAAAAGATTTATAAAGCGATAATGATTTCATGCGGAATATTTTTGCTGTATCTGGGAATCAAATTTATAATGGATTTTATAAAAAGATAATTACCGGGTTATCGAAAATGCTAAACATAAATAGTACTAAAAGTAAAAAATTTTACTACAATAAGCTTTACTATGATTACATATTCAATTTTGAAACATTGAAAACTTTTTATGCTTATGACTACCGGTTGGAAAAATCATATGCAGAAAGAATTAATCATATAAAAGCTTTTTATAACGATAAATTCAGATCCGTAATTTCAGATGCTTTGCTAAGATATAACGAATCAGTCGGATGCAGCTCAAAAACTATTGAAAATGCAAGAATGCTTAAAGACAAAAATACTTTTGTCGTAATTGCAGGACAACAACCTTCAATATTGAGCGGTGCTGTTTTTACAATTTATAAAATTTTAACGGTATTAAATATAGCTGAGTATTTAAAAGATCATTTCAATGTAAATGTCGTCCCTTTATTCTGGAATGCTTCGGATGATAACGACCTGCCTGAGATAAAAAGTATCAAAATACCGGGCAGCCAGATGGATAAAATATCGCTGGATGTACCTGAATGCTTTAACGGATTTTCTTACTCAAAAATATTCCTTCCGTTGGAGGAATACGAAAATATAAGCAGGAAGCTTATCGACAGCCTTTTTGAAAGCGGATTTAAAAAAGGAATTGTGGAATTTCTGACATCGGTGACAGATTATGCAAAAGCACATACGAAAAGATTTGGCATAAGCATTTCCGACTACTATTCTTTGATTCTTGAAAAATTGTTTAAAGAACATGGTTTGGTTATTATTGATCCGCAAATACCTGAAATAAAAAAATTATCAAGGGAAATTATCGATTTTGATATAAGTAAATTTAAAGAAATAAATGCTGTAATAAATTTTAACGGCGAGGAATTGAGATCGGAAGGGTATAACAAACAGCTTAAATCAATGCCGGATAATCTGGACTTTTTTTTAAATACTCAAAATGGGCGAGAAAAGATAAAAAGTTTCGATAAAGATAACTTTATTTTTGAAAAATCTTTTAAAACAAGAAAAAACCCATTTAAAAAAGGCGAGCTTACGGATCTGATTTATAAGAATATCTCAGATGTGAGTTTAAATGTAGTATTAAGGCCTTTGTTCCAAGATCATATTCTTCCCAATATTGCTACCGTGTGCGGTCCTGGCGAAATAAGTTATTATGCTCAACTGAAAGATATTTATACATTGTTTGGAAGCGAACTTCCCATATTATATCCAAGATTTTCTGTAACGATAATCGAAAATAAAACAAAGAAAGCCATGGATAAAATTAATGTAATATATGACGATATGGAATATGACGAAGATGTTTTGTTGGATAGCATTTTAAAAAATATGCTGGGATTTGACTATCAGACATATTTAAGTAATCTTGAAAACAAATTATCGGATGTTTTATGCGAATACGAAGAAAAAATCAAAAAACAAGGACTCACAATAAACGATGCTTTTAACAGAATCAACCAGAACTTAAAAAAGGAAGTCATGGTTTTAGGTAAACGGATAATCAATCAGCATAAAAGGAAAAATAATATTATTGTTGAGTCTTTGTCAAAAATTTATAATAATATATTTCCCGAAGATAAACTTCAGGAAAGGGAAATAAATATTTTTGAATATGTAAATAAATATGGATTTGGTTTTATAGATGAAATAAGTTCTTGCTTTGAAATCTTTAATTTTTTGCACAGGTTTATTGAAATAAACTAGCGGAATAGGTTGGTATATGATAATAAATGTTTTAGCTTTTGCACCCCATCCCGATGATGCTGAAATGGGATGCGGAGGATTGCTGTTAAAATTAAAAAGCCTCGGATACAAAACAGGAATAATTGATTTGACACAGGGAGAACTCTCAAGTAACGGAAATCTTGAAATCAGAAAAAAGGAAACTCAAGATGCTTCCGACATTTTAAAGCTTGACGTCAGGGAAAATTTAAAACTTCAGGATGGAAATATTACCAATGATCCCGAGAGCAGAAATAAAATAATAGACGTAATAAGAACATATAAACCTTCGATTATGCTCATACCTTTTCATATCGACAGGCATCCGGATCATGAAAATGCTTATAAGTTGCTTAAGGATTCCGTGTTTGTTTCGGGTCTTGTAAAATACGAAAGAGCATTAAAAGCTTATAGACCTGATATTATTTTGAATTATATGTTGCATTTTGAGTTTAAACCTTCTTTCATTACCGACATTACCGAAGTTTTTGATAAAAAAGTGGAAGCTGTTACTGCTTACAAGTCTCAATTTTTCAATTTAAACAAAAAAGATGTGATAACTCATATAAGCACGAAAGCATTTAAAGATATCCTTTATAACAGATCGAATTATTTTGGACTTAAGATTAATGCGGTTTACGGTGAGCCATATTTTATCAATTCGAGCATAAGAATAAATGATCCAATAAAGTTTTTTGATTATGTTAGGTATTGATAGCTATATATTGATATGTTATCCATATGATATTTAAACGGGTTTTATCAGTAATTTTCAGTAAATTATTGCTATGGTTTTTAAAGTATGATTTTTTTAAAAACTATTTTTTAATTATTTAAACCATGAAAATCGGCATAACTTGTTATCCAACATACGGTGGCAGCGGTGTTATTGCCAGCGAGCTTGGGATAGAACTGGCAGAAAGAGGGCATCAGGTTCATTTTATAAGCTATGAAATGCCTTTTAAGATAAACAAATATTACGAAAATATTTATTTTCACGAAGTAGAAGTTTTGGAATATCCTTTGTTTAAATATCCTCCTTACAGTCTTTCTTTAAGCGTTAAAATGGCTGAGATTTTTGAACATGAAGGTCTTGATATAATGCACGTACATTATGCCATACCCCATGCTGCTTCTGCTTATCTTACCCAGAATATTTTAGGTAAGAATTCTAGCTTTAAATTCATAACTACATTACATGGAACAGATATAACCATTGTCGGAAACCATAGCTCTTTTTTTAAATTGACTAAGTTTTGCATAGAAAACAGCAATGGAATTACTAGCGTATCAGACTACTTGAAAAAGTTAACCATCGAAACATTTGATATAAGCAAGGAAATTGAAGTTATTTATAATTTTGTTGATACTTCCAAATATAAAAGGAATAATTGTGACAAAAATAAGATCGGGCTTGTTAAGAAAAATGAATCTGCAATCATACATGTTTCCAATTTCAGACCCGTAAAGAAAATAAAAAATATAATAGAAGTATTTTATAAGGTCAGAAAGGAAATCGACTGCAAGTTGATACTCGTCGGCGAAGGTCCCGAAGCCGCTTTTGCAAAAGAGACGGTAAAGCAACTTGGTTTAAGCAGCAAGGTATTCTTTTTAGGGAGAAAAGATAATGTAGCTCCCCTGCTTAATTGTGCTGATTTATACTTGTTGCCATCCAAAAGCGAAAGTTTCGGGGTTTCCGCTCTCGAAGCATTGAGTTGCGGAGTTCCTGTTATCGGTACAAATGTGGGAGGACTCAAGGAAGTTGTAGCGGACGGCGTTTGCGGATATCTTTTTGATCCTGACGATATCGATTCCATGGCAAAAGCTTCGATCGATATTTTAAGCAATAAAAGTTTGTTTGAAAAATTGTCTGCAGGGGCAAGAGAAACTGCATTAAAATTTGATTCAAATGTAATAATTCCGAAGTATATCGACTATTATAAGAAAATAATGAGAGATAATTAAACTGGTAAACGGAAGCCGCATCGTTGATTGAAAACATTAAACTTAGGTAATTTGTTTGAATATATTGACGATTAAAGTTTTTTTAAAAAATTATTAGTAAAAACAATGAAATATTTATAATATATATTTAACAATTAAAATATTTTTCACAAATTGCATATTGTTTTTCGGATTGTATGGCTTGA
>JAQUMQ010000068.1 GCA_028718045.1 Actinomycetota bacterium | reverse complement strand
ATTTATCATAATTTCCCTGAGGTTAAGGCAGTTATTCATGCCCATCCACCTTTTATGATGTCATTTAGTTCTGCTCATATGGAAATTCCTGCCATAAGCGAAGGTACAAGATGTGTAATCGGAACTCTTCCAATAACGAATATCGAAGAATCTGTTCCCGGTTCGATTCAGCAAGCTGAGAGGATAGTCGCTAATTTCAAGGAAAGAAGAAAAATAGATCCCGAATGCGGTCTTGTATGCGGTATCCCTTTTCATGGCGTATTTTCGGCAGCTTCAGATCTTAATTATGCTTATTTATACGTAGAAGTTTCCGAAACAAACTGTAAAATTTTGATAAACAGACAGATAATGTTCGGAAACGACCCCAAGGCAGATATGTCTATACACCATCATATATCCAGAGAAGAAATCATATCGATAGGGGAAAACAAGGATGTTTGCGAAACCGGTTTTGCATATAAGGATCCTTTTGGTAACGAAACGATATATCATGGCTCAGATCAGAAAAGCCTCATAACTTCGAGTGTGTCATCTGATATGATAAATGAAATAACTAAGGAAGTATTAAAAAAGCTAAAAAATGGTTAAATCATTTTTTAAAAAAATCGAGTTTTATTTTTTAAAAAACTATATATTTAAAGATAAACTTTAACCATATGTTTGTTTTAAAGAATTTTAAAAAAATTTTAGATTAAATAAAATGAAAATACCCGAAAAAAGAAGAATAGAAATAAGAAATTTAATTCAGCAGGAAAAATCCGTGAGTGTGGAAAAAATTGCCAAACTTTTCGATATATCTCCGATTACCGTAAGAAGAGATCTGGAAAAACTGCATGAAAGAGGATTGATATCAAAAGTTCATGGCGGTGCCATATATAAAGATGCTCTTGCTTCAGAGCCTGTTTTTATGAATAGGATAAACCTTTTCAAAGAAGAAAAAAACAGGATTGCCTTGGAAGCTGCAAAGAGAATAAATGACGGCGATTCTATAATTATTGAATCCGGAAGGACATGCCAGAGTCTTGTTAAGTATCTGGTCAATAAAAATAGCCTTAAGATCGCCACTGCCGGATTTTCGATTGCCATTGAATTACTGAATTTGCTTAATATGGGGAAAGATTTCGAAATCAGTATATGCGGCGGAATTTTAAGGGCGGGTTCAAGTATTTACGTAGGTCCTCATGCAGTAAATTTCTTTAACAGTATTAATGTCGATAAGTCATTTATCGGTGCCGTAGCAATATCCATAAAAAAAGGACTTTCAACCGCCACTCAATTTGATGCCGAACTCTCAAGGGCAATTGTGGACAGCGGCAGGGAAATCATATTGCTTACGGACAGTTCCAAATTCGGAACAGAGTCGTATATCAATTTCATGCCTTTAACTGATATCGACGAAATAATAACGGATAATAATTTAGATAAAGAATATGCTGCAAAAATAAAAGAATTAGGTATCAAGCTTACATTAGTGTAGGTACTTTATCATGACCACGAAAACAAGTATAAATTTTTTTGATTTAAATTTTTGGTTTGGTGAAAATTATCTTTCTCAAAAATATTCGCTATCCGAAAAGAAAACCCTGGAGATTCTTTCTAAAAGAAAAAAACAAAAAAATATAACGTTTACCTTAATTTCCAACTTTTTGTCTCTTTTTTATGATGCCGAAATCGGCAATAAATTAACAGCTAAACTAATTAATCAAACAGAGTTTATGCAAGCAGGAGCATCAGGAATATTGTTTATGGAACAAAATTATTTTTTTAATCCCGGAGAGTTTGGTAAATGGCTTAAAAGAAGCTATGAAAAAGGTTTCAAGCTGTTAAAAATTTCACCCAAAACCCATAAATATCCTTTTGAATTAAGCTTATTTTCATATTTTTACGAAATAATGGATTCCTGTAATTTCCCTTTGATGATAAGCATTGATGAAATTGATATCACGGGAAACAAAAACATAGAATGGGATAAGATAGCAAAGATCGCAAACTTATACGATAATATGCCTGTAATTATTGACGGCGGACAGTCGAAAGAACTCATGTATAATTGTTATTTGCTGTCGCTGCTAAACAATACTTCGAATGTTTACTTTGAAACTCATAATTTGCTTGGATATAATCAAATAGAAGATCTGGCGGATTTTAAGGGAGCCGACAGGTTGGTTTTTGGAAGCTGCTATCCATTTTTTGATGACAGCCTTGCTGTTTCCAGAATTGTAAACAGTGGACTTGATGAAAAAGGAAAAAATAAAATAGCTTTGCTTAATCTTAAAAAGATTATCGACAATATAATTATCTAAAAGCATAAGTAAGAAAAGATGATTTTATATAATTTGGAAAATAAGGTAAAAGATTATGTTATTATTGATACGCATCTTCATATAGGATCTCCGGCATATCTTTATATGCCTTCCAATAACAGAGATGCTGTTATAAATCTGTCGAAAAAATTTGGAGTGAAAAAAGCGATTTGCTCAACCCATTCCTCATTTTTTACAATAAATTTTGGTTTAAATGAATTATTGCAAATCCTGAAAAGGTATAGAGATTTTCTGTTTGGATATTTTGTTTTTAATCCTAATTACGATGATCTCTCTTTGAATTTACTAAAGGAGCATCTGGACAACAAGTCCATCGTAGGGATTAAAATTCATCCTTCTTGGCATTTATGCTATCCTGACGATAAAAGATATGAAAAATTTTGGAATTTAGCACAAGAAAGACAGTTGCCTGTTTTAACTCATAGCTGGAATCCCGAAGTTGCAAATAAGACACAAAAGTTCTCAAATCCGTTTCTGTTTGAAAATATTATAAAAAAATATCCGGATTTAAAGCTCATACTTGCTCATGCAGGCGGCAGAGGAGACATGCTTTATAAAGTAATTGATTTAATAGAAAAATATGAAAACCTGTATGTCGATTTTGCGGGTGATGTATTTGTTCCGGGGCTAATAGAAGAATATGTTGGAAGGGTAGGTTCCGAAAGGCTGCTTTTTGGAACTGATATGCCATGGACGGATTTAAGGTTTCATCTTGCTCATATATTCAATCTTGATTTGAATGAAAAGGAAATAAAAAATATTCTAGGTATTAATGCGATAAAACTATTTAAATTAGGAATTTAAAAAGTTTTTTATTTTTTTGTATACTTTTTTTAAAAAATATACTTTAATATTGCTAATCAAAGCTTGTAGTTTCCTGTTTTAAAAGATTTAATTTTTTTTATTTTAATAAAAAAACGTTTTTAAAGAGTTTTTAGGTAAAATAAAATTTTTAACACAACAATCAAAAAATAATTATCACCGTTCTTGCTTATAATTATAAAAAACGATTTAAGGTATCAGCACTATGAATGCAAATAATGTTTTTATTGAGTTAAGGAACATAAAAAAGATTTTTCCAGGTGTCGTCGCTCTTGAGGATGTGGATTTTGATGTCAAATATGGAGAAGTGCATGCATTGGTTGGTGAAAACGGAGCAGGAAAGAGTACTTTAATTAAAATTTTGGGAGGAGTTTACCAACCCGATAGCGGAGAAATTATCATTGAAGGAAAACCGGAAATCATAGCAACCACCTCTATCGCACAACGCTTGAAAATTGCTGTAATTTATCAGGAATTTAATCTTATTCCGGATATGTCGGTTGCAGAAAATATTTTTGTCGGTCGCGAACCAAGGATAGCAAGGTCGTTTATAAATTGGAAAAAAATCAACAATGATGCTGCTGAAATATTGAAGAAGTTGGATATAAACATAAATCCACGCAAATTCATTTCTGAGCTGTCGGTAGCTGAAAAGCAAATGATTGAAATTGCAAAATCGCTATCAATGGATGCAAAGCTCATAATAATGGATGAGCCCACCGCAACTCTTACCGAAAAAGAAGTCGATAAATTGTTTTCCATAATAAAAGAACTCAGAAAAAAGAATGTTTCCATAATTTATATTTCTCACAGATTAGATGAAGCATTTAAATTATCGGATAGAGTTACTGTTTTAAGAGATGGTAAAAAGATCGAAACCAAAAAAACCATTGAGACAAATCAAGACGAGATAGTTTCTTTGATGGTAGGCAAGATCGTAAAGGATTATTTTTCAGGAGAAAGAGAAAAAACCGACAAAGGCGAGGTTGTAATGGAAGTTAAAAATTATAATATCGCTGACAGCGTACATAATGTTAATTTCAAACTTCACAAAGGAGAAATTCTTGGATTTGCAGGTGTTCTTGGTTCCGGCATCCATCATTTATTGAGGTCACTTTATGGAGCTGCTCAAAAAACAAGCGGAGAGGTTTATTTTAAAGGGAAAAAGGTTGAAATAAGGAAACCTTCAGAGGCAATAAAGCTTGGAATTGGATATGTTACGGAGGACAGGAAGGGGGAAGGTCTTTTGAATGACATGTCCGTATTGCAAAATCTTTCGATAGTAATTATCAAGATGCTTACCTTTTTTAAAGGTTTGTTAATCAAGGAGAAAAAAGAAGTTAAAGTATTTAACGGTATGGCAAAGGAGCTGGACATCAAGTATGCAAATATAAATCAAAGAATAATTTATTTGAGTGGAGGAAACCAACAAAAAGTTATAATGGGAAGAACTCTTGTAAGTGAATGCAAGGTACTGATTCTTCTCGAACCTACACGCGGAATAGATGTAGGCGCGAAGGCTGAGATTCATAAAATAATGACTAAGCTGGCAAATCAAGGAATTTCGATAATAATGGCATCTTCCGAACTTTCTGAACTGGTAAACTTAACGGATAGATGCATAGTTTTTTATAAAGGCAAGATGGTTGCCGAGTTCAATAGAGACAATATGGATGAAGAAAAGCTTGTTGCGGCAGAAATAGGAAAATTCAGTTGTTCGAACAATTAATTCAATTTACAAACATATTGTCGATATGTTTAAAAAGGATTATTTTTTGCAATAGTAAAAAGACTATTTTAAAGGATTTTAAAGATGGTAAAGTTTTTAAAATTATATGAAAAGATAGGAATTTTCATACTTATAGTTGTAGCCAGCATTTTTCTTGCAATTGTCAGTCCCAATTTCAGAAAAATAGATACCATTTTAAGTATTATCCAGCAGGGGTGTTATGGCGCAATCATCGCTTTTGGTATGACATTTGCAATCACCAGCGGAGGTTTTGACCTTTCCGTGGAAGCAGTAATGGGGCTCACAAGTGTTATTATCGCAATGCTGTTGCCGGGTATGGGTTTTATCGGAGCCATAATAATTGCGATTCTTGCAAGTTGTTTTGTAGGTTTAGTCAATGGCGTGTTAATAACCAAGATGGGAATAAGCCCGCTTATCGCAACCTTGGCGATGCAGGTAATTTTAAGGGGAGCTTCGCTGCTGATTACAAACGGAAGACAAGTTGTGATTTCTCAAAAATCTTTTATGCTGATAGGTGCTACGAAACTGTTTGGAATACCGACACCCATAATATATATGGTGGTATTATTTATTGTATTTTTTATTCTATTAAACCAAACTTCGTTTGGAAGACATGTCGCAGCTTCAGGTTCCAATGAGCAAGCTTCTAAGATGTCAGGGTTAAACGTAAATCTTATAAAAACCGTTGTTTATATATTGGTTGCATTTTCCGCAAGTATTGTCGGTATTATAAGAACGTCACAAGCTTTGATAGGAATCCCTACCATGGCACCCGGTTTTACTCTTAATGTTTTAACGATAACAATTCTTGGAGGAACGAGTCTTGCCGGAGGAAAGGGAAATTTGATAGGTACCTTATTTGCAAGCATATTTATTTCAATGATTTATTATGGCCTTAACTTGCTGAATGTACAGATCTTTTATCAGATGCTTGCCGTAGGCATAACATTACTGTTTGCTTTATTTATAGATGGGCTCAGGATGAGATATCTCGAGGTCGTCAAAATAAAAGGAATAAGGGTTTAGCTATAATAACGATATGGCTGCATGGAAGAAATTATGTGTTTTTGTTTAAAATTTTTAATATTTTTTAGATAAATATTTTAAGGGGATCCAAGATGGCTAAAGCTAAAGTAGGATTAACGCCAAAACAAAGAGCGGGTAATTTTTTGGGTAGTTTTGGTCTCATTATCATTTTACTTATAATATTCGGATTCTTCTCTTTGCTTATTCCGGGTTTATATTTTACGTGGCCGAATCTTCTGGATATGATTAGATTCTCTAGCTATGTTGGAATCGGAGCAATTGGCATGACTTTTTGTATAATGACAGGAAGCTTCGATATTTCGGTAGGATCGATGCTTGCGCTTGCAGGAGTAATGGGAGCTTCTGTCGCACTGAATTCTGGTGGAGTTGTCGGAGTTCTCATAACAATAGCAGTCGCAATTTTGCTTGGGTTCATAAACGGATTGTTTGTAACAAAGCTTAAAATACCTGCTTTCATTACAACTTTGGGTATGTTATTTATTTTCAGAGCTATTGCTTATATTTATACGAATAATAATCCTCAGTATATACAGGATAGATTCTGGATATTTTTAGGTAATGGTAATTTTCTTGGATTACCTTTGCCAATATATATAATGGCGTTTTGTTATTTGATTGCTTATCTTATGTTAAGGAAAGCTCCCATCGGCAGATATATACTGGCTGTAGGAACAAATAGCAGAGCGGCAGCTTTATCAGGAATTAATGTAGACAATGTTAAAATTTTGGTTTTCACTTTGGTCGGATTATTTGTCGGTGTTTCCGCAGTACTTAATGGTTCAATGCTTGGTGCTGCAAATCCGGGCATGATGGGAGATGGCTGGGAGTTTCAGGTGATAACTGCAGTCGTTCTCGGAGGAACGGCACTGGCAGGAGGTAGCGGTAGTCTTGGCGGAACCTTGCTTGCTGCACTGATCATCATATTTTTAAAAACCGGTATGAGCAATGCTCAGGTCAATAGTTATTGGCAGCAGGTAGCTACCGGACTCGTGCTGATTGTTGCGGTTTCATTGAACAAATTGAAGTTCTGGCTTATCGGCCAAACCCAGTAAATTTTTATTATCTTGTTATTATATCTTTATTGTTTAGGTTTTGATTATTGGCGATAGCGCTATAAGCTATTGTTGATTATAAATATCTGTAAAAATCAATACAGAAAGGGAGGTAGAAAAAGTGAATAAATGTTTAA
>JAQUMQ010000067.1 GCA_028718045.1 Actinomycetota bacterium | reverse complement strand
TATTTGAGGTTAGGAGATATGTTATGTCACCAATGTTGATGCCCAAAAGGGTTAAATATAGAAAAGAACAACGTGGCAGAATGAAGGGAATGGCAAAAGGAAGTTCGAGGCTTTCTTTTGGCGTATACGGGTTACAGGCAGTCGAACCCGGTTGGGTTACCAGCAAACAAATAGAAGCAGCCAGAATTGCTCTTACCAGATATATAAAAAGAGGTGGAAAAGTATGGATTAATATTTTTCCACATAAGTCGGTTACAAAAAAACCTGCGGAAACCAGAATGGGTAGCGGTAAGGGTGCTCCCGAACATTGGGTAGCTGTTGTAAAGCCCGGAAAAATAATGTTCGAACTTGCCGGAGTCACACCCGAAGTGGCTAAGGAAGCAATGAGGCTTGCATCGCATAAACTGGCAATAAAAACCAAATATATTCATGAAGAATAATTTATAAGTTATTTTTTAAGGTTAGGTGGCAAATAATGAAAGCTATTGAAATAAGGGAATTATCGGAATCAGAATTAGAAGCAAGAATTTCTGAAGCTAAAAAAACTTTGTTTAATTTAAAATTCCAGAAAGCTTCGGGTCAACTTGACAATCCAATGAAAATAAAAAATTTGAAACGAGATATAGCTAAAATAGAAACTGTTGCAAGAGAACTCAAGCTTGGTATCAATATAGAAAAACCTATTAAAAAGTCGGTTAAAATAAGCGAAGCAAAAAAGACAAGAGCGACAAAAGAAACAAAAGAAAAATCAAAGAACGGAACCGACAAGGCTAAAGTGCTGAAAAAAGCTGCAAAAAAGGAAAACGCATAGAAGCACATAAGAATAAAAAATATTTTTAGTTTTTAAATAAGGGGGACTCTTGGAAAGAGGAATTAGAAAATCTAGAATCGGGAATGTTGTAAGCGATAAGATGGATAAAACAATTGTTGTTGCGGTTGACCATCACTATAAACATCCCTTGTACAAAAAGATTTTAAGGAAAGTTAAAAATTTTAAAGCTCATGACGAAAATAATGAAGCTAAAATCGGGGACAAGGTTTTGATCTCGGAAACAAGGCCACTAAGCAAGACAAAAAGGTGGAGACTTGTGGAAATAATTAAGAAAGCGGAATAATTGAAAGCAGGTTATAAGGAAGGGCTGTAAGATGATTCAATCTTATACTAGAGTTAGAGTAGCCGATAATACCGGTGCAAGAGAATTAATGTGTATCAGGGTTTTGGGCGGTACGAGAAAAAGATATGCAAGAGTCGGGGATGTTTTTATAGCAACCGTAAAAGATGCCAACCCGGGTGGAGTCGTAAAAAAAAGCGATGTGGTCACAGCCGTTCTCGTCAGGTCTGTAAAAAAATACAGAAGAAAAGACGGTTCTTACATTAGGTTTGATGAGAATGCAGCTGTTATTATCGACAAGCAAGGCAACCCCAAGGGCACAAGAATTTTTGGTCCGGTTGCAAGAGAACTAAGAGAGAAAAATTATATGAAAATAATTTCTTTATCTCCGGAAGTGGTTTGATATATTTTTAAATCAGGAGCGAAAAACAATGTTTAAGATTAAAAAAAATGATAAGGTAAAAATTATTAACGGCAAAGACAAGGGAAAAATCGGAAAGGTGCTAAGGATTAATTTTGCCGATGAAAAAGTCTTTGTTGAAGGTGCAAATATAATTAAAAGACATACCAGGTCAAAGGGACAAAATCAACCTGGGGGCATTATAAAAAAAGAAGGTCCTATTAATATTTCAAATGTAAAGCTTGTTTGTCCAAGCTGCGGCAAAGATACAAGAGTTGGTTTTGAAGTAAAAGAAGATCAAAAGACGAGAGTTTGTAAAGCTTGCGGGCAACAAATTTAAATTTATGTTTTAAAAGAGGATTGGATATGACAGACATAAGACCTAGATTAAGAGAAAAGTACGAAAAAGAAATCGTGAAACTATTGATGGAAGAACATAATTATAAAAATGTTATGCAGGTTCCGAGGTTAAAAAAGATTACGATAAATATGGGGGTGGGATCGGCATCCTCCAATCAGAAAGAACTTGAATCTGCTTTTAAAGATTTATCAAAGATAAGCGGGCAAAAGCCTGTTATAACCAAAGCAAAAAAGTCGATAGCAAGTTTTAAAGTAAGAGAAGGCAATTCCATAGGCTGTAAAGTTACTTTAAGAGGAGCCAGAATGTATGAGTTTTTAGACAGGCTTTTAAATATTGCTATTCCTAGAATCAGAGATTTTAGAGGAATTTCCAAGAAAGGCTTTGATGGAAACGGAAATTATACGCTTGGTTTGCGAGAGCAAACTATATTTCCCGAGGTTGATCTCGAAGACTCACAGATAATCAAGGGTATGAATATTACGCTTACCACAAATACCGGAAGCGATAGCGATGCTTTAAGTTTGCTTGAAAAATTTGGTTTTCCGTTTAAAAAATAATTTTTATCACAGGAGGGTTTTTTGGCTAAAAAGTCATTAATTGCAAAACATGGCAGGGCACCTAAATTCTCTGCAAGGAGATATAACAGGTGTAGTAAATGCGGCAGACCAAGAGGATATTTCAGAACTTTTGGTTTATGCAGAATTTGTCTCAGAGAACTTGCGCATGAAGGAAAAATACCTGGACTTACAAAGTCCAGTTGGTAATTAAAGGAGGAACTAATGGTTGTTACGGATCCTATTGCAGATATGCTGACAAGGATCAGAAATGCAAACAAGGCAAGGCTCGATTTTGTCGATATTCCCGATTCTAAGGTTAAGCAGGATATCGCGAAAATCATGGTTGAAAAAGGCTTTATAAAAAATTATGAGATAACCAGCGACAGCGCGATAAAATTTCTAAGAATCTATTTGAAGTTTGATAAAAATAAAAACAGCGTTATATCTGGGATTAGAAGAATCAGCAAACCCGGACTTAGAACTTATGCTAAAAATAATGAAATACCCAAAGTATTAGGTGGAATTGGAACAGTTATAGTTTCGACATCAAAAGGAATCATAACAGGTTCAGAAGCAAAGAAGTTAGGTCTTGGCGGCGAAATTATTTGTTACATCTGGTAAAGTAAAAGGGGGATTTAAAGTGTCCAGAATTGGAAAAATACCAATCGATATTCCGTAAGGTGTAAATGTGATTGTAGATGGGAATAAAGTAGCGGTAAAGGGAAAACTCGGGGAGCTTTCTCCGGATCTTGGAGATTCTGTTGATTTAGCTATTAAAGAAAACAAACTTGTCGTGACAAGAAAATCTGACAACAAGGCTAGCCGTTCTCAACACGGCTTATACAGAAGCCTTTTAAACAATATGGTTAAAGGCGTAAGCGAAGGCTTTGAAAAATCACTTAATATAATCGGTGTTGGATACAGAGCAAGCAAAAAAGGCAACGATCTTGAAATATTGATAGGATATTCAAATCCTGTTTTAATTAAGGCAATAAGCGGAATTAGCTTTGATTTGCCAAATCAAAACCTCATAGTCGTTAAAGGAATCGACAAGCAAAAAGTTGGCGAAGTTGCCAATATGATCAGAAATGTAAGAAAACCAGAACCCTATAAAGGTAAAGGCATTAAGTATAAAGATGAAATCATTAAAAGAAAAGTCGGAAAAACTACAGCTTCTGGCAGCAAAGCCGGCAGTAAGAAATAGCTAACGATGTAGTTTGATTATATTGGATTGAAATTGATGATTTTATGTCGAATTTAATAATTCTTAAGTAATTTTTAAAATACAGGAGCTTTTATGAGAACCAAAAAACAATTCAGAAGCGCATCTGACAGGAGAAAATTATCGGTAAGGTCGAAAATAAATAAAACAAGCGATAGGCCAAAGCTTTGTGTTTTTAGAAGCAATAATTATATTTATGCGCAAATTATTGACAATAAAACAGGTGCTGCAATAACAGGGATAAGCAGCAAAGCTATCGAAAGAATGCCTGACGAAAAAGGTTATCTTGGTGTTTGTTTCAGGACAGGGAAGATTTTAGCGGAAAAGGCAAAAGCAAAAAATATCGATAAGATCGTTTTCGACAGAGGCAGTTTTAAATATCATGGTAGAGTCAAAGCTCTGGCAGATGGTGCCAGAGATGGCGGGTTAATATTTTAAACAGGTTTTTATTTTAAGGAGGAAGGTAGTGCCAGAATTTTCTAAAGAAGGAAATATCGCTGAAAAAGTTTTGAAGATAAACAGGGTAGCCAAAGTTGTTAAAGGTGGAAGAAGATTCAGTTTTTCGGCATTGGTTGCGGTTGGGGATATGAATGGGATGGTCGGAGTCGGATTTGGGAAAGCAAACGAAGTTTCAACTGCAATTCAAAAGGGTGTTCATGCTGCAAAGAAAAATATGTTCAGGGTTCCATTGAAGAATGGGACAGTGCCATATGAAGTTAATGCTGTTAAAGGGGCTGGGCATGTATTTTTCAAACCTGCTAATCAAGGGACCGGCGTAATCGCAGGAGGTCCTGTTAGGGCCATTATGGAACTTGCCGGCGTCAAGGATGTTGTTGCAAAATCCATTGGCAGCCCGAATGCTCTAAGCATCGTAAATGCAACGATTGATGGACTTAAAAGCATTAAAAGTTCATATTAAAATAATTAACAATGCATAAGCTTTTTTGAAGGAGTAAGAATGGTTAACATCAATGATTTAGGACCAGCTTATGGCTCGATTAAAAATAAAAAACGAATCGGAAGAGGAAACGGTTCGGGACACGGAACTACTTCCGGAAGAGGAAGCAAAGGACAGCTTTCCAGGTCTGGCGGCAGAAGCAAGGTCAGGTTAGGATTTGAAGGAGGGCAAATGCCGCTTCACAGAAGACTTCCTCATATAAAAGGTTTTAAAAACACCAGAAAAGCAGAATTTAATATTATCAATTTAAGCCAGCTGGAAAAATTCGACGAAGGACTTACGGTTGATTTCGATACTTTTATGAAATCAGGGATGATAATAGATAAGAATAACAAGGTTAAAATATTGGGTAACGGAAGTTTGACAAAAAAACTTACCGTTAAAGCCGATTATTTTAGCAAAAGCGCAATTGAAAAAATAGAAAAAGCTGGGGGAAAAGCGGAGGCAGTTTAATGTTTCGTGCTCTATTAAATGCGTTTAAAATAAAGGAACTTAGAAATAGGATTTTATTTACAATTGGTATTTTAGCACTTTACAGTTTTGGAACCAATCTTACAATCCCGGGAGTTGATGCAACAAAGATTCTCGGGCAGGTCGAGACAGGAATCATGGGAATGCTGGATTTGTTTTCGGGAGGTGCGCTTGGCAAGTTTTCGGTTTTTTCGCTCGGCATAATGCCTTATATTACTTCTTCTATTATCATGCAGCTGCTTCAGGTTGTAATTCCAAAACTCGATGCTCTTGCAAAAGAGGGTGAAGTAGGAAGAAGAAAAGTTAATCAAATTTCAAGATATGTAACCGTTGGTTTGGCATTAGTGCAGTCCACGGCAATGACTTTTTATTTCAGAAATTTTGGGGCAGTCGTTAAATTTGACTGGATGCATATATCGTTGATCATTCTGACTTTGACGGCGGGAACAACGGTAATAATGTGGCTTGGAGAATTGATAAATTTACATGGCATCGGAAACGGTATCTCTCTTATTATTTTTGCATCGATAGTTTCAAGGATTCCCGGAGGGCTTATAAGTTTATTCAGACTTGAAAGCACAAATTGGTTTTTAATAGTTTTATTTGTAATTATTTCGGTTATGGTAGTAATGGCTATCATAATTATTACTCAAGGCGAAAGAAGAATTCCCGTTCAATACGCAAAAAGGATTGTAGGACGAAAAGTATTTGGCGGACAGACTACATATATACCGCTCAAAGTCAATCAGTCGGGTGTAATGCCGATAATCTTTGCTGTTTCCATGTTGCTTTTTCCTGCGACTATTGCACAGTTTATCAACGTCAAATGGCTTCAGACCCTGGCAACATGGCTTAGCCCTTCGATAAATGGCAGAATCAATGTATTTTATATAATAATATACTCTCTTCTCATAATTGGATTTGCGTATTTTTATACTGCGATAGCTTTCAATCCAAGTGAGACTTCTGACAATTTAAGAAAATATGGCGGATATATCCCGGGTCTGCGTCCCGGCAAAAATACGACTGATTTCTTATCCAATATTTTAAACAGGATTACTCTTCCCGGTGCTATTTTTTTGGCAATCATTGCCATACTTCCGGAAATATTGATTGATACCATGAATATCCCATTTAAGTTTGGCGGTACCTCGGTATTGATTGCCGTAAGTGTTGCATTGGAAACAATGAAATGGCTGGAATCGCAATTAATGATGAGAGATTATGAAGGATTTATTAAATGAGGCTTATTATACTTGGGGCACCAGGCGTGGGGAAAGGAACGCAAGCAAAAAAAATTGCGTCTAAGTTTAAGATACCGCATATTTCAACAGGCGATATCTTAAGAGCTGAAATTGACAAAGGCAGTGAAATGGGAAGAAAAGCCGCTGAGTTCGTACACAGCGGAAAGCTGGTACCGGACGAAATAATATTGGGAATGATTAAAGATGAATTCAAGACAGAAAAATTTAAAGACGGATTTTTGATGGACGGTTTTCCAAGAACTCTCGAGCAGGCGGTAAAATTTTCAGAACTTTTGGAAGAGCTTGATATGAATCTTGATAGGGTAATAAATATTACCGTTGATGAAGGAGAAATTGTAAAGCGCATCAACAACAGGCTGATTTGCGATAAATGCAAAAAAGTTTTTAAGTTAAATGATTTTAAAGACGATAATCTTACATGTAATTTCTGTGGGAGCAAACTTAGCAAAAGAAAAGATGATTCGGAAGCAGTAATTAAAAACAGACTTGAAGTGTATAAATTACAAACAGAGCCGCTTGTTGATTTTTATACGAAAAAGGGTCTTGTTGAAAATATTGACGGGATTGGCAGCGAAAATGAAATATTTGAAAGGATATTGGCTCGTTTATGATTATCTACAAATCTGATGATGAGATAAAAACTATGAAACGAGCTGGGGAATTGGTAGCAAATATTTTATCAAGACTCGAAAGTGCCATAAAGCCCGGGATCAGTACGCAATATTTGGATAAAATAGCAGAAGATATGATCATATCCAATAATGCAAAGCCAGCGTTTAAGGGATATTTTGGAAGGATTTCAAAAGTACCTTTT
>JAQUMQ010000066.1 GCA_028718045.1 Actinomycetota bacterium | reverse complement strand
AAAGTGTTGTTGCTGTCATCATCCGAAAACCAAATAAATTTGATTACCGAATTAAAAGAAGAAGAGGTTAAAAAAGAATCGATTACCGTTATGGAAGGCACAAATCACGAAGACAATAAAAGCTTTAAATCTCTTTTTCAAGGATTTTTTAAAAACGGCAACGTATGATTTAAAAAATGAATCAAAACTAGACATTAAGCTTGACAAATATTTTAAAGAATCTAAAAGTCAGGAGTAAAAATTAATGCTTGACATATTAAAACAACAAGCTACAGGGTCAGGACAAAACTGGTTGCAAATCCTAATCCTTCTTACCGTTCTTGCTCTCATACCTACAATCTTAATCATGACTACTGCTTTTACCAGGATTGTAGTAATACTTTCTTTTACAAGAAATGCGCTCAGCACTCATCAAATGCCGCCAAATCAAGTAATCATAGGTATTGCGTTGTTCTTGACAATTTTTATTATGGGTTCGACATTTGCTCAAATAAATCAAGACGCCGTTCAGCCATACTTGAAAGGAGAAATAACGCAGCAGCAGGCGTTTAAGAATGCGGAAATTCCATTAAAAAATTTTATGCTTAAGCAGACCAGGGAAAAAGATTTAAGCTTATTTATTAATCTATCAAAAATAGAGAAACCAAAAAGTCCGACCGAAGTGCCGTTAACGGTATTAATTCCAGCTTTTATAATAAGCGAATTAAGAATAGCGTTTCAAATAGGCTTTTTGATATATTTGCCGTTTCTTCTGATCGATTTTATCGTTGCTTCTGTCTTGATGTCGATGGGAATGATGATGGTTCCTCCCGTGATGATTTCTTTACCGTTTAAAGTTTTGTTATTCATTATGGTGGATGGTTGGTACCTAATAACCAATTCTATAGTAAATACATTTAAATGAAAGAGGTAATTAAGTGAATCAGGAGTTTATAATTTATATAGGTTCAAGAATGCTTTGGACGATGGCAAAAGTAGCCGGTCCGGTACTGGTAGCCAGCTTGATTATCGGATTGATTGTCGCGATTTTTCAGTCAGCTACGCAAATTCAGGAAATGACACTGACTTTCATACCAAAAATTGTTGCGATCGCAATTATTTTACTTGTTTTGGGATCATGGATGGGTTCGCAGGTAGTTGGATTTACCATCGAACTTTTTAACAGCATTCCTGCAGTAATCAATTAGAAAAGGTTTTTTATGCCGGGAAGTTTTGATTTTTTAAATTTAGTATCTTTAAACATGCTGCCATTTTTAATGGTGGTAACCAGGCTTGGAACGATATTGTTTATCATGCCTCCATTCAGAAGCAACAATATACCGAATTTAATAAAGGTATTGATAACATTGGCTATAACCATAATAGTATTTCCGCTTGTTTCAATCGATATAGATATAAGTCAGCTTAGCTATTTCGAAATATTTAACTACCTTATCACGGAATTACTGGTAGGTATAACCATAGGTTTTATAATATCGGTTATTTTTACGGCAGTTCAATTTGCAGGAAGCCTTATTGATTTTAACAGCGGTTTTGGATTTTCGAACGTAATTGATCCATTGACACAAGAGAATATAACCATAACTTCAAAATTTTATCTTTTGATAGCAACCACTTTGTTTTTTACGATAAACGGTCAAAGCCTTGTTATCGGTGCCGTTGTTGAAAGTTACGATATTTTACCGTTGGGGGTATTTAAGCTAAACATAGAATCCATGAGTTTTTTGCTAAGATTGTTTGCAAACATATTCAGCATCGGCTTTAAAATTGCCGCGCCGTTGACTGTGACGCTGTTTTTAACCGAAGTGGCTCTTGCGGTACTTGCCAGAGCGATTCCCCAGATGAATGTTTTTATTATTTGTTTTTCTTTGAAAATCTCTGTTTTGTTTATATTGCTGGCTGTCACTTTGATAAATACGGTGCCTTATATGCAAAGCCTTTTTGAAGATAGTTTTTTGAATATAAGAAGTTTTTTTAAATTTTTTTCTATTTAATTATGTTTTTGATTTGTTTCATATATTTTAATTACGGGTTTTAATTAAATTCGCAATCATTTTATGAAATTTCAAGTTAATCAAAATAAAATTTTTGGCATACGGTAAAAACGATAGAAATAAGCAACGAATATTATGGACCAAGACAACAAAACCGAAAAAGCGACAGAAAAAAAACGCACGGAAGAGAGAAAAAGAGGAAATGTCGCAAAAACACCTGAGCTTAACTCAGCAATAATTTTAATGATATCTTTTATGGTTTTGAATCTTTCCGGAAACAAGTTCATTCAAAACATATCAAATTTCATGATAAAAACATTTAGTTTTACCTCGGATCCTGTCTTGAGCTTTGAATATCTGAAAACTTTGACTTATGAAACATTAATGATTTTTTTAAAAACCGCAGGTGTTTTCTTGATATGCTCAGCATTGATAGGGATTTCATCAGAAATATTTCAGGTTAAGTTTGTATTCTCTTTTGAACACTTAAAGCATGGATTCGAAAAATTAAATCCCATAACAGGAATCAAAAAATATTTTTCTTTGGACTATGCGGTATCGTTCTTAAAAAATATATTTAAAGCTGCAATAGTGACGTTTATACTTTATGGCATATTTAAATCTAATATTACCGAGATGGTGTTGTTGACAGGAAGGGAACCTGGT
The DNA here is from genome assembly GCA_028718045.1 of Actinomycetota bacterium. GTDB lineage: Bacteria > Actinomycetota > Humimicrobiia > Humimicrobiales > Humimicrobiaceae > JAMDDL01. The sequence goes on along the minus strand of JAQUMQ010000066.1, from coordinate 4,578 downwards.
TATATTTCAGAAAAGACAATTTACTTTACTTATCAGTTAGGATTTAGAGTAGCATTAGTCATGCTTGTCTTAGCAATATTCGATTACATCTATCAAAGGAAAAGGTATGAAAAGAAAATAATGATGGATAAGTATGAAGTGAAAATGGAGATGAAGCAGCAGGAAGGCGATCCTTTGATTAAATCAAGAAGAAGAAACAAATATTTTCAGTTAAGCAGAATGAGGATGATGAAAGAATTGCCTGAAGCAGATGTAGTAATAACGAACCCTACAATGTATGCAGTTGCTCTTAAGTATAAACCGGATTTCAATGCTCCCAGAGTTGTTGCTAAAGGCATGAGACTGATAGCAAAAAAAATTAAAGAAATCGCTTCAGAAAATGGCATACCTGTTATCGAAAATGTCATAGTGGCACAAACCATATATAAAAATTGTGAAATCGGTCAGGAAATTCCGCCGGAGCTTTATAAGACTGTCGCAGAAATTTTAGCTTATGTTTATAAAATTAAGGAAAATTTTCAGGAGTTTGGTTTGATATGAGATTTGCATTAGGTTTTTTATTCAAAAATATCGATATTCTTGTGACCATGTTAATAATTTTCATTATATTGATGATGATAATTCCCATACCCCCGGCAGTGATGGACGTACTTTTAGGATTCAATATCTCTTTAAGCTTCGTAATATTTTTAATATGCATATACACATTAAAACCTCTGGATTTTTCAGTTTTTCCGTCACTTTTACTTATTGCCACCATGTTTAGGCTTTCGTTAAATATTTCTTCCACAAGATTGATACTGCTATACGGAAATGCGGGAAATGTGATAAACTCCTTCGGCAATTTTGTTATAAGAGGAAATTTCGTCGTCGGCGTTGTAATATTTTTGATTTTGGTAATAGTTAATTTTGTTGTAATAATTCAAGGCGCAAACAGAGTCGCAGAAGTTACCGCCCGTTTCACATTGGATGCTTTGCCGGGCAAACAAATGTCGATAGATGCTGATTTGAATGCAGGGATAATCACAGAAGAAAAAGCCAAGAAAGCCAGAGAGACTATCTCCCAACAAGCGGATTTTTACGGTGCCATGGATGGTGCAAGCAAATTTGTAAAAGGGGATGCGATTGCCGGCCTTATCATTGTTGTCGTCAACCTGATAGGAGGTCTTGCAATAGGAGTCATACAAAGAGGGCTGCCTTTTGTCGAAGCTCTTAAAGTTTACAGCTTATTGACTGTCGGAGATGGCTTGGTATCTCAGATTCCGGCACTTTTGATTTCTGTGGCAACCGGATTGATAATCACAAGAACATCTTCGGACAGTAACTTAAGCAAGCAAATATCAGTTCAATTTTTGGCACAACCGAAAGCAATAGGTATTGCGGCATCAGTTATTTTTTTTGTTGGCATGTTGCCGGGTATGCCGAAAATTGCATTCTTCACTTTAGGTTTAATAATAGGTGCCGTAGCCTATATTCAATCGAAAAGATTGAAGAAACAGAAAGAGTTAGAAAAAAAGGAGATTGAAGAAAACGAAATGAAAGCCATAGAAGCTGAATATGACGAAATTGATCAAGCTTTATATTTGGACTTGATAGAAATAGAGCTTGGTTATTCATTAGTCGGGCTGGCTGAATCCAGAGAATTTGGAGATCTGTCTACGAGAATTGACCTTATAAAGAAACAAATAACCCAGGATACCGGTTTTATCGTTCCGGCAATCAGGATAAGAGATAACATTCAATTAAACGACAACTCCTATAAAATAAAAATTAAGGGAATCGATGTTGATGAGGGAATTCTTTATACGGATAGGGTAATGGTATTAAATCCTTCAGGTGATGGTTTCGATATAGAAGGATATGAAACCAAAGAACCGGTATTTGATTTGAGTGCAAGATGGATTGAATCAAAAAATAAATATCTTGCGGAAGAAAAAGGTTACACGGTAATAGATCCGGTGACACTTCTTGTAACACATATTTCCGAAAGAATTAAAGAATATGCCTATGAGTTATTGGGGGTGGCAGATGTTCAAAATCTGCTTGATAAACTTTCAAAATATAATCCGATAGTAGTAAAAGAGGTTATACCTAAAAACCTTGAGTTAAGAGAACTTCATATAATACTAAAAAATTTATTACGCGAAAGAATTCCCATAAAGGACATGGTTACCATTTTGGAAACTTTGCTGCTTAAATCTAAGCTTACAAAAAATACCGATATTTTAACCGAGTATGTAAGACAAGGCCTATCAAGATCCATTACTGATATGTACCAAAATCCTCCGGGAGTTGTTTCTGCGATAATTGTAGATCCCGACATCGAGCAAAATATCTTAAATTCACTAAAACAGGACGAGTATAGCGTAAGGTCTGTTTTGAATCCCGAAATAGTAAGCAGTATAATAGAAAAAATAAAAGAAGTTACCGTATCCGTTTCATCAAAGGGAATGATTCCTTTGATATTATGCTTGTCTCCCGTAAGACCTCATATAAGGCAAATGGCTGAAAGAGTTAAGTCTAACATCGTCGTACTTTCCTATGAAGAAATAACAGAAAATGTAAAAATAAAACCGGTAGGAATAATAAAACTTGATAGCAAGTAAAAGAAATAAAAACAAATCACAGAAGAGAATATAAGAGAATATAAGCTTAAAAAAGCTTGTATTAAAATTTAAAGCATTATGGAAAAAAATAAAGATTCCAAAAATGAAAAAGCATTAGCCAAACAAAATGAGGCTCTAAGTAATGTCAATATTTATGAACAGACCGAGAAATATATAAATGAGATTGGCAAGCAAAAGATTAAAATCCACTGGCTGATCGTTATGATAGCTATAATGCTGACATTTTTACTTAGTTTCATGAATGAAGTATCTTTATTCGAAAATTTGAACAGATGTTTTTATTCCGGATGTATCTTTTGGATTATTGCGGAAATAATTGATTATATTTTAAAAAATTAAAACAATAACAATTATTTTTCGGTTACTTTATAATTATCCTTGCTTTCTTTTTTTACTTTATACATCGCTGAGTCTGCTTTTTTCAATAAAATATCGTAAGTCCTGCCGTTATCGGGAAATATAGAGATACCTATACTTAAGGTAATTCTGATTTTGTGATTAGATATGACAAATTGTTTTCTAAATATTTCGACCAGCTTTTCGGCGACATTTTTGGCATTTTGCGTGCTTTTCATTTCCGGAATTAAAAGAAGGAATTCGTCGCCTCCTATTCTTGCAACCATATCCTCTTTACGCAATGATGATATAAATCTTTTACCCACATCTTTTAAAAGCTTATCACCGCCGTTATGACCTATCGTATCGTTTACTGTCTTGAAGTTATCAAGATCAATCAGCATTACTGCAAACTTTTTGTTATGCCTTTCGGCATTGGCTTTTATCAGATTGAAATGTTCTATAAACAACAACCTGTTGGGTAATTCAGTAAGGGAATCCTTATAAGCAAGCTTTCTCACCAAGTCCTCTACTTTTTTTCTTTCTGTTATGTCTCTTGAAATGCTCAGAACTGCTTTGGTATTGTTGTAATTAATGATCTTGCTGCTAATTTCTACCGGTATTTTCTTATTGTTTTTTGATACGATTGTCGACTCAAATATCAAGCTGCCCTTTTTTTGAAGTTCTTGTTTTTTTTCATCTAAATCTTTAAAGTACTCAATAATGCTGGAATCGGTTATTGGTTTGTTTAAAAGATTCGTTCTTGAAAATCCCAATTTTTTGCAGGCTTTATCATTGATTTCCAAAACTTTTCCGTTAAAATCATAAATCATGATGCAGTCGTTGGCGTTGTTAAAGATCATCTTGAATTTTTCCTCGGACATTAAAAGTTCTTGTTGAGCTTGTTTTTTTTCTGTTATATCACGTGCTATACCAAGAATGCGTATGAAGCTGTCTATTTTGACAGGATAAGTACTGATTTCAACATAGGCTATTCTACCGTCCTTTTTAGTCAAGGCAAATTCATCAGGACCTGTTGGCTTACCCAATTTGTTTCTTGTCAGTAATTTTATTGCTTTGGAGATTTCTTTTTTTGTAAGTATAGGCAATTTTAGATAACTCTTACCGACTATCTCCTCTTTTTTATATCCGATAATTTTTTCGGCAGCTTTATTCCCATCGATAAAAACTCCTTTGAGGTCACTTATATAATAACCGTCAGGCGCATATTCGAAAAGCATTTCCAGGAATTCTTTAGACCTTAAAATTTTTTGCTCCTTTTTATTTTAATGTTGTATTGTTTCTTTTAAAGAATCATAAATATTATAAGCCTTTATTACGGTATTTTCATGTTATAAGTTTTAATGTTTTAACTGCATAATCTTAATAAACCACAATCTTCTATTATGCATTGCTGCTCCTAACATTTCTTTTTTTCTAAAGCATAAAGGAAAGGGTTTTATCAGAAATGATTATTGCTTTTCTTAGAGTCTGCACCATGCGAGAAACTTCAGAAGCTTTCGTAATCTTTTTATTTTTCAAACAAATCTTGCAATAAGGCTTTATGAATAAATAAAATTATGTTCGCCTATACCATTCCATAAGGTCTTTTTTT
>JAQUMQ010000065.1 GCA_028718045.1 Actinomycetota bacterium | reverse complement strand
CCGATACTTGGGACATTACGGGAAAGGTTATCGAAAAAAGCTCTTTAAAGGGAATAAGCAAAAATAATTTAACGGAAGTTTTGAAAAGCATGAAAGGAAGTTATATCCAAAAAATTCCCATGTTCAGCGCAAAGAAAATAAACGGAAAGCATTTATATGATTATGCAAGAAAGGGTATCGGTCTTCAAACGGCTGAAAATAAGGTAAACATATATGATATAAAACTTAAGGATTTTAGTTCTAACGAATTTTGTATAAAAATTTCCTGCAGTTCCGGAACATATATAAGATCTATTGCCAATGATTTGGGTGAAAGGTTGGGGTGTGGCGCAGTTTTATCAAAGTTGAAAAGAACAACGATAGGAAAATTTTGCTTAAATGATGCGGTCGGTTTGGATTTTTTAATAAAAAAATATTCAAGCATCAAATATTGCGAAGAATTAAACTCGGTTTTCAAATCCAGTTATTTTGTTTCGATTAGCGATATCGCAGATAAAACAAAAACAATTTACGTTTACAGAAGATATTTAAAAATGTTGGAAGACGGCTATCCTCTTTATGGGTATATGATAAATGCCAATAAGACAAAACAAAAAGTCGTCTATGCAAATGATGTTTTTTCAATAAAGTCGGTTGATTGCAAAAAGTTATTTTTGCATAAATCTATCGTAAGATTTGATACAAGTGATATCAAAGATGATAAACAAAAATTAACAAAATCCGTTTTTTTTAAAAAATTTTTATGAAAAATATTTAATATTATAAAATTGTTCATAAGATAATTATTTTATGAAAAGCAAAGACAAGGTTTATTTTGGCAAAGATAATAAATTTCAAAGATTTAGCGGATAATTATTTCCAAAAGAGCATAAATGCAGTGGTAATTGGGTTTTTTGATGGAATACATAAAGGGCACCAGGATATCATAAAAAAATGCATAAAAAGAGCGAAGGCTATCGGAGGATCAAGCGTTGCCCTTACTTTCGATATTCCTCCTGTCAATATGTTAACCGGGAAAAAAGAAAAAAAACTGATAATCCCTTTTAGCGAAAAGATAAGGATGATAAGCGATCTCGGAGTGGATTACATAATAAGCATAGGCTTTAATAACGAATTTGCCGGTTTAAGTGCCGATGATTTTTGCCGAAAAATATTGATTGACAAGATAAATGCAAAAGAAGTATTTATTGGGGAAAATTTTAAATTTGGTAAAGGCGCGAAAGGTGATTATATATTTTTAAAAGATTTTTTGAAAAAATATGACAAAATTGTGCATGTAGTCAAACTGTTAAAGATAAATAATATTATCGTTTCAAGTACGGTAATAAGAAAGTTGTATGCCGAAGGAGACATCGAGAATATCAAACTGTTTTTAGGGCGTTATCCTGCCGTTGGCGGAATAGTTCAGAAAGGTTTTTCAAGAGGAACAAGCATGGGATTTCCGACGGCGAACATTGAAATTGAAGATTCGTACGTAATGCCTAAGAGAGGAGTTTATATAGGGAAAATCAAAATAGAAGGAAGCTCCGGAGTGTTTCCGTCAGTAATAAATATAGGGAACAATCCAACTTTCGGATATAGAAAAACCGTAGTAGAAGCACATATGTTAAATTTTAAAAACAACATTTACTCAAAGAAAATAACTGTTGAATTTTTTAAATACTTAAGAGACGAAATAAAATTTAATTTGCCACAGGATTTAATAAATCAAATAAATATTGATATTAAAAATTGTATTGAGTATTTTAAATTAGACAAAAGGTTTTGAAAGATGATGAATTCAAGTCTTTAAAAGTATTTTCTTAATAATAAATAAATAAAATGATATAATAATAGTTTGGTAAAAATTATTAACTTCAATCAATAAAGTTAAATAATGAATTAAAGTAAGATAACGTAAAATTAATTATGTAAAAATAATTTAAAAAAATAAATTATTTGTATTAAAGCATATGTTATGATAAATTGAAAAACTAAAAATATTTTGAAAGGGTGGAAACATAAGTTGTCTATTACGAAAACAGATAAGCAGAACCTTATCGAGAAGTTTAAAGTTCATGAAAATGATACAGGGTCAACAGAGGTTCAGATAGCAATATTAACTACGAGAATAAACAGATTAAATGAGCATCTTAAACTAAATAAAACTGACCATGCTTCCAGAAGAGGCCTAGTAATGATGGTTGGAAAAAGGAAAAGATTGATAGAGTATTTAAAAAATCATGACCTGGCAAAATATAAAAAATTAATAAAAGATTTAGGCTTAAGGAAATAAAAAGGTTGGGAGGCCTCACAATACTTGGATAATATTTTAGATGATGACAAAGATAATGTTTTAGGTATCAATAATACTAAGATTGATTTTAATAAAGAAAAAAGCATACAAGTTGATATAGGCGGTAAAACAATAAGTTTTTCCACCGGAAAGCTTGCAAAACAAACCAACGGTTCTGTTCTGGTCAAATATGGTAATATCGGAATACTGGTAACTGCCGTAATGTCGGAAAACATCGAAAAAAGTTCTGATTATTTTCCGCTTATAATAGATGTTGAAGAAAAAATGTATGCAGCCGGTAAAATACCGGGAGGATTTTACAAACGTGAAGGTAAGGCAAGCGATAAGGCAATATTGATTTCCCGGCTTACGGACAGACCCATAAGACCGCTATTTGACAAAAATCTTCGTAACGAAGTACAAGTGGCTGCAACAATTCTTTCTGTCGATCAAGTAAATCCTTATGATGTTTTAGTTATAAATGGTGCTTCTATGGCGCTTACCATATCTGATATTCCCATGGAAGAACCAATAGGAGCCGTAAGAATTGCTAAGATAAATGATGATTATATAATTAATCCAAATTATGAAGAAATAGAACAATCAAAAATCGATATAGTTGTTGCCGGAACCGAAAAAGCAGTTTTAATGGTAGAGGCAGGATGCTGCGAAGCAGATGAAGAAATGGTCCTGAAAGCCATAGAAATTGCTCATGAAGAAATTAAAAAGCTTATAAAAGTACAAAAAGACTTTAAAAGCCTTATCGGCAATGTAAAGCAGGAAGGCGTTAAGTTTTTATTAAACGAAGATGTAAAAAATAAAGTAAAAGAAGCCGCATATCATAAGATGGAAAAAACGTTAAACTATATTGCGGAAAAAACAATATCAGGCGATATCGACCATATTCTTGAACTGTCAAAAAAAGGATATTTTCAAGATGAAATTAAAAAAATATCAGACGAGGTAACGAATGAATTAATCGAAGAATATCCGGATGATGTTGAAAGCATAGCATATAGCTTAAAAGATATTGAGAGATCTTTAGTGCGAAAGATGATAATTGAAAAGGCAATAAGGCCTGACGGAAGAAAACCGGATGAGATAAGAAAGATCGCTTGCGAGGTATCTCTTTTCCCTGAAACAACACATGGCACGGGATTATTTACAAGAGGCAAAACTCAAGCTTTGACAATACTTGCTTTGGGATCGATGAAAGAAGCTCAAAAAATTGATAGTATAGAAGCAGAAGAATTCAAAAGGTTTATGCATCATTATAATTTTCCGGCTTTTTCTACGGGTGAGACAGGTCCGTTCAGAGGTCCGAGAAGAAGAGAAATAGGACACGGAGCTCTTGCGGAACGTGCTCTTAAATCCATGATTCCAAAAAAGGAAGACTTTCCGTATGCAATAAGGCTTGTTTCGGAAATTTTGGAATCAAACGGATCTACCTCAATGGCAAGCGTGTGTGGTTCGACTTTAGCCTTGATGGATGCCGGAGTTCCGATATCAAATCCTGTTTCAGGGATTGCAATGGGATTGATTAAAAGCGAAGACGACGATCGTTTTGTCGTACTTTCGGATATACAAGGGATAGAAGATTTTTATGGAGATATGGATTTTAAAGTAGCCGGAACTAAAAATGGAATTACTGCACTGCAAATGGATATAAAAGTAAAAGGTATTCCCATAGATATACTAAGGAAGGCTCTTTATAAAGCAAAAGACGGAAGGTTGTTTATTTTAAATAAAATGCTTGAGACAATACCGAATTACAGGGAAAAGTTATCGGAAAGTGCTCCCAAGATAACTACATTCAGAATACCTAAGGAAAAAATTGGTGAAGTAATTGGACCTGGCGGTAAAAACATAAAAGCCATAAAAGAAGAATTTAATTTGGACGGAATAGAGCTATATGATGAAGATAATGAGGGAATTGTTGAAATAGTTTCTTCAAATGAAAATGATGTTATGCTTGCCAGAAAAAAGATAGAATCTTCCATTAGAGGAATCGATGACATAAGTATCGGAGATGAATTTGTCGGAACCGTTGTCGGCATTACAAAATTCGGTGCGTTCGTAAATTTGATTCCTGGCATTGATGGTCTTCTTCATATATCTAAGATTACGGATAAAAGAATAGACAAGGTGGAAAATTTCTTGAAATTGAATGAAAAATTACTTGTAAAAGTAACTTTTATAGATAAAAAGGAAAGAAAAATTTCTTTGGAAAGAGCTTGATTTTAAAAATCTTTTATTTTAATAACTTTATGAGGAAGATTAATATATTTATTGTGTAGTTTGAATTTAGAAAATTATGAAATTACAGAACTGGAAAATGGAATAAGGATCATAAGCGAATATATTCCTTATTTCAGGTCAATCTCGTTTGGGATCTGGGTAACCAGCGGCTCGAGAGGTGAATCCAAGGATTTAAACGGAATAACCCATCTTATCGAACATCTTGTTTTTAAAGGAACCAAAAAAAGAACCAATCGCGAAATAGCCATTGAATTTGATTCGGTCGGGGCGGATTTCAATGCTTTTACGGATAAAGAGAATTCATGTTTTTACTGCGAATTCATTGATACCCATTTGGAAAAATGCTCGGAATTATTATTTGATGTCGTATTAAATCCCTCCTTTTTGCAGCATAATTTAGATACCGAAAAAAAGATAATATTTGAAGAAATCAAGATGATAGAAGATACCCCATCAGAAGATGTTTATAATTATTTTTATGAACTTGTACTAAACGGACATCCTTTGAGTTTATCCATACTGGGAACGGTCGAGTCATTAAAGAATATAAAGTTGAATAACGTATGGGATTACTTTAACAAAAGATTCGTATTCAAAAACATAGTAGTATCAGCGGCAGGCAATGTTAAGCATAAAAGCCTGGTCGAAGTTGTGAAAAAAAATATCGATAGATTCGTCGTAAACGGATCAAATGAAAAGGTTGTTATCGATAAAAAGGAACCTGAAATTAGAAACGACATGAAAGTGATAAGAAAGAAAATAAAATCCGCAAATATTTGTTATGGTGGCGTGGGTTGCAGGCGCTCAAGCAACGACAGATATCCGCTTGCGGTGCTTATGAATATAATTGGAGGTAGCATGAGCAGCAGGCTTTTTCAGAAAATTCGCGAAGATCTAGGTCTTGCATATTCGTTATATGCAAGCAATACTCAATATACCGATACGGGAATTATCGATATATATGCTGCTTGTGATCCTGGCAATGCCAAAAAAGTCATCGAAATAATAGATAATGAAATAAATGATATAAGGAAAAATTCGATAAATAATATTGAGCTTGATAGAGCTAAGGAAAATATAAAAGGTAGCGTTGTTTTAAGCACGGAAGAAACCAGTTCAAGAATGTTCAGATTTGGGAAGAGCCTTTTAATAGATAATCATGTTTTGCCTATTAATGAAATTTTAAATAAAATAGATTTAGTAAGCGCTAACGATGTTTATGAAGTTTCAAATAAGTATTTTGATCCGGATAGAAAAAACATAGCGATTCTGGGGGAAATAGGTAAGAGTATTTTCAAGGAGGCAAAATGAAAAATATCGCTTTATTTGGTATTTGCGGAAAAATGGGCAGATCAATGCTTTCAGAATTGATACTTGAACAAGACATAAAAATTGTTGCAGGATTTGATAGAATAAACATAGGTACAGATATAGGTATATTGACAGGAAGAGAAATTTCAGGAATAAAGGTAACAGATAAATATGAAGATATAAAAGCTGCAAAACCAGATTTGGTTATAGATTTTACCGGGCCTGAAGTCGTATATAAAAACATATTATGGGCAATTGAAAGTAAAACTAACATAATAGTTGGTGCGACAGGACTGTCAAAGGAAGAAATTGACATCGTAAAGGAAAAAGCAAAAAAAATAAAAAGCAAAGTATTCATCGTTCCTAATTTTTCGATTGGTGCAGTTATGATGGTAAGGCTTTCTTCACTGGCAGCTTCATATTTCGACAATTGTGAAATTGTCGAAATGCATCATGATAAAAAGAAAGATGCGCCGTCAGGGACGGCAATCGCTACCGCGACAGCTATAAATAAAAAGAAAAATTTTAATGCATTAAAATTTTTATCTGATGAAAAAGAAACCATCGAGGGTAGCAGAGGAGCATTTTCTGACGGTATTCATATCCACAGTATAAGACTTCCGGGTTTGCTTGCGCACCAAAGCGTAATTTTTGGTTCAAAAGGGCAAACTCTTACTATAAAACATGACAGCATAGACAGATCATCATTTTATGCCGGACTCATTATGGCTATAAGAAATATAGACAAGCTTCCAAATTTTTCTTACGGTCTCGAGTCACTAATTGAAATTTAATATCTTATTATACTTGGAGGATAAAAATGGATTTAGGAGAAGTTATAACTGCTATGGTTACTCCATTTGACAAAGATTTTAAAATCGATTGGGAGTCAACAGATAAATTAATGGATTATCTTGTTGAAAATGGTAGCGATAGCTTGCTTCTTGCAGGTACTACCGGAGAATCTCCTACTTTGACTGATGATGAAAAGATTGCACTTTTTGAATTTGGCAAAAAAAAATTCGGAAATAAAATAAAGATTATAGCAGGGACAGGCTCATACGATACTTATCATACAATCGAGTTGTCAAAAAAAGCAATACAGTCCGGTGCAGATGCGTTGCTTATGGTCACTCCATATTACAACAAACCGACTCAATCGGGTTTAATAAAACATTATGAATCGATATCTGAAGCTGTGGATATACCTATAATTATATATAATGTTCCTTCAAGAACATGTTGCAATATAAGCTCAAAAACATGTGTTGAGCTTTCCAAAATAAAAAACATAGTTGCCGTAAAAGAAGCAAGCGGAGACTTGAAACAAGTCGCGGAAATAATAAGAGATGCACAAACAGGTTTTAAGGTTTATAGCGGAAACGATGGGGATACTTTTCCAATTGTGGCGCTTGGCGGTACAGGAGTAGTAAGTGTTGCTT
>JAQUMQ010000064.1 GCA_028718045.1 Actinomycetota bacterium | reverse complement strand
AATTTCGATATCTCCATCTCCAGGCATACTTATATTGGATTCATATTTTTTGTTTCTGCTTATATTCGTTAAAAAAAATATTTTAAAACCTTTGCAAGATCTTTGGTGAAGATAAATATCACTAATAGAATTTCCGGACTTATCGGTAATATTAAAATGATTTTCAGAATCGAATCCAAGAAAATCTAAAAGATTATTATCAAATTTTTTATAATAATTGCCCTTCTTTAATTTTCCAAATAAATCTAAAACTACCCCATTTACCAAGACGTCTTCCACCTTTTTGTTGGCTATGCCATTAACCATGTATGGCAAAGGTTTAACTGAGATCAACTTGCCACCATTTTTCAAAAAATTGCTTATGATATCTAATGTACTTCCATAAATGTTTATAGACGGTGGTATAATTACAGTATTGTATTCGGACTTACCAATAATCAATTTATCTTTCTTGATCTCCGAATGTCTTAACATTATTTCTTCATCCCCAAGATCAAAACATATTTGATTTTCCAGTAGTTCTTTTATTAAAAGCTCAAAATAGCCATTAATCTCCTTTGAAAATTTTTCTTCTATCGGAGAATAGCTGGCCCAAATGCTTGAAATTGGATTGATAACTAATATTTTTGTATCATACTGACCCAAACTTAAAACATAACTAAGCCTTGAAAAATAATCGAAAATATAGTCTGTATATTTCCACCATGGTTGTTGGAAAAATATGTTTGGAGGATAATCCTTTTTCCTCGAACCATAAATAGAGTACATACTTATATGGGGTATTAGCATATTAATTCCAAGAGCAGCCTGCCAATCAGCTATCCACTTCATATCTTCGAAACTTAACGATTGTCCTGAGGCGCCAAATACTTCAGATCCAATTCTATTTTTACCCAACTGATTAGCAACGCTTGATACTTGTTTTATGGTTATCGGATTTTCAATGGTTCTAAAAAGTTTGTCAACAGCTGGAATGTCCATATATTCATAATGCGGCATAACCGAACCACTCCACTTAACTTGTTCGACAAGATCTTCCTCATACATAAAGTGACCGGTAAATAAAAGACTATGATTTTTGCACCAGCTATAAATATTTTTTGTATAATTATTTAAAAACATATCCGATATCAGTCTCCAATAGTCAAAGCGAATTTTTTCATATCCTTTGATATTAAAAAATAAATAAATCAAATTATCTTCCAACTTATAACCATTTCTTTTTTCAAAAAGACTTAGCAGGTCATCAGACCAAGGCAAAGAATTTTCAGGAAAATCCGGGTAGTAAAGAATGCTTGGTTCATCTGTAAATATCCCCGGAATAGTTTCACCAAATTCATTTTTGAAATTATTGTAATATTTCTCATGAGTATATCGGAGAAATGCATCTACCGTTTTTTTGTTCAGAATATCAACATAGCAATAACCATTAAAATATTTGCTTCCGGTTTTTGCTTTTTCTACAAACAAATAAACTATATCATTGCCATTATTGATTTCTTGCTTGATATCGGCTTCGGGAATTTTTTTAAAAATATAATTATTCCTATCTGCAAAAATTGGATTTACAATTAAATTCACCGATACTTTTCCTCTCGTCATTGAATAAGCCGAAATCAAATCAGCAAATTCTTCTTTCCTTTTCGATACACTAAAAGTAAGAGCTTTTTGCCAGTATTTTTCCCCTAAAGCCGGCACTTTGCCTCCCGCATAGCCGCTGGGAAAATTATATTCATCATACAACCAACACTTTATTCCGAATTTTTTAGCTTCTTGAGTTGCAATTTTAACGTTTTTTATCCATTCGTCTGATAAGTAAGCGGTTTTCAATCCGCTTCTTGCATGGATAAAAAACCCGCCTGCTCCTGCTTCTTTAAAGTATCCTACTTGTTTTTTGACTTTATCCTTATTTATCAAATCGTTCCAACCCCAAAAATTTACGGGTCTGTATTCATTCTTAATGTCGATAAAATTTTTATAAATATCATAGATTACGTTTTCTTCTTCTACTTTAGGTTTCATCCTTTAATCGCTCCTGAAGTCATGCCTTCAATAAAATATTTTTGAAAATATACAAATACCAAAATCAACGGAATAATTGTAATAGATATACTTGCTGATAACGGACCCCACTGAGTACTGTACTGATTTTGAAAAGTAAAAAGTCCAAGCGGAATAGTTTTTATATTTTTATCGCTTACCGTTAGCAGAGCCCATAAAAATTCTCCCCATAAAGTAATAAAGTTAAATATTATTACGGTTGCTATGGCAGGCTTTGAGTTGGGAATCATTATTTTTGTAAAGACTTGAAACTCATTACAACCATCGATCTTTGCAGCTTCGGATAATTCTTTTGGTAACGACAGAAAAAAATTCTTAAATATATAAGTACTCAGAGCCAGAGACCAACCGACATATACGATAATCAGATTCGCTCTTGTGTTTATAGTCCCTAATCTTACCATTAATGCAAATAAGAGCACTATGGTTGCTTCATTTGGAATCATCATAGTTGATAAAATAATCGTAGTTATAGTTGAGCTTCCCTTTTTTAACAATTTTGCAAGAGAATATCCCGCAAATATAGAAAAGAGGGTTATCAAAAAAATACTCGAAGTTACTACTATTATACTATTAAGCGTATAAAGGCCAAGGTTTCCTTTTATCCAGGCCATTATATAATTTTCAAAATGAAAAACTTTTCCAGGCAACCATATATTCTGGTAAAATTCATCATTTGTTTTAAATGAAGTTATAAGTACAAAAAATAAAGGATATAATACTGCTAGGGTAACAAAGACAAGAATTCCTTGTTTTGATAAATTAATAATCAAATTTTTAAAATTTTTAAAATTCAATTTTTTCCTTTGTGCCAATAAATTTTCTGATAACATAAATGATTAATAAAGTAACGACAAATAAAACCATACCGATAGCCGCTCCGTATCCAAATTTGTTATATCTAAATGAATTTTCTACTATCAATATAGGTACGGTTATGGTAGCTCTCCCGGGTCCGCCACCTGTCATAACATATACGATATCAAATGTCTTTAATCCAAGAATTGTGGAAATCACAATAGCTAATTCAATAACAGGCCTCAAAAGGGGAATTGATATAAAAAACATCTTTTTTAATTTTCCTGCACCGTCAATGGATGCAGCTTCGTAAAGCTCTTTTGGAATAGCTTTGAGACCAGCATAGAATATAATCATGTTAAGACCAAATGTTTTCCATATATTTACGGCAATTATGCTATAAATAGCTAAATTTGCTTCACCTAACCAAGAATGAGTCAATCCGTTCAGATGCAGTAATTGCAAAAGGTTGTTAAGTAATCCATAAGTGGGGTTGTAAATAAATTTAAATAAAATACCCACAACAGCAAGCGGAAGCATGGCTGGAATAAAAAAGACTAATCTATAAAACTCACTTAAGCGTTTTCTGGAAATCGTGATTAAAGCTTCTGCCAAGAAATATCCTATCGTCACTGATAACACCGATGATATCAAAGTCAATTTTAGCGAGTTTGAAAGAGATTTAAAAAACAATTTATTTTTTAAAAGTATATCTATATAATTTGAAATACCTGTTATTTGCGGTTTACTTGCTCCGTTCCATTCCGTAAAACTTGTCAAAAACGAGGATACCATTGGTATAAAAATTATAACCAGTATCATGAGAATTACGGGCATTAAAAAACTATACGAAACTAAATAATCTTTTTTATTTCCTGGCATTTTTAACTCTCTTTTAATATTTTTGAAATTACAAATAATTAATTTAAAAGGAACCTAATTATGACCATAGGAATTTAAAATCCCTATGGTCATAATTTTCTTGATATTAATTATCTTTTACTGCTTGTCTTGCCAAATCATTAATTTCATTTGCAATTTCAGTTGTAGTTTTGGCACCAGTAATTAATTCCCCAACGCTTGCATCCATATATTTACTAAGCTCTGGAGTCAGACTATACAATTCGATGGGCTTTATATACTTGCCCCAATCTACAAACAGTTTAACTACCGGATCTTGTATTTCAACATTAGTGTTTACAGGTGTAATACCTTTTTTATCAAGCCAGAGCTTCTGAATTTCGGGGCTATCCATGAATTTAAGAAAAGCTATAGCTGCTTCAGGATTTTTAACCTTTTGGGATACAAAAAATCCATCAGCTCCACCAAAAAAGTAATACTTAGACGGATCAACAACTGAAGGGAATTTAAATACACCTACTTCAAAATCAGCTGATTCTTTTATAGCTCCGAATTCGGAAGTTGTTTCGTTAAACATCGCAACTTCCTTCTGTGAAAATGCCACCTTAACTTCGTCTCTGCTTATGCCAGCTGCACCCTTATCACCATATAAATATCCTTGTTTGTACCAGTTCAAAATAATATCGTACGGCTTCTTATAAATGTCTAAATATTTTGGATCAGATGCATCAATTTTTCCTGCTATAAAATCATCGAGTACTCCGGCTTGATCCGCAAGAGCAGGCATCATGAATCTAGGGAGCCAGCACGTAGCACCGTCATAATTAGTAAACGGAGCAACTTCTCCTTTATCTTTTATTGTTTTCATTACTTCTTCAAACTCCTGGATCGTTTCCGGTTCAGTCAAGCCATAACTATCAAAAAGAGTTTTATTGTAATAAGTTACAGCAAAAATTGATTTGAAAGGCACTGCATATATTTTTCCATCTACCGAACCAAGCTCGATAAGACCCTCGATGCC
The DNA here is from genome assembly GCA_028718045.1 of Actinomycetota bacterium. Classification (GTDB taxonomy): domain Bacteria; phylum Actinomycetota; class Humimicrobiia; order Humimicrobiales; family Humimicrobiaceae; genus JAMDDL01. Next base: position 2,603 of record JAQUMQ010000064.1, on the reverse strand, counting down.
AGACTTCCAATCCGTATCAGAATCAATTGCACTCGTTAAGTCAAGGGCAGCATCTTGTTCAACAAAGGTTTTCATATACATTGGCCAATATGTGGCAATATCGTATGGAGTACCCCCGGCAATATTAGTCTTCAATACTGTCTCGGCTTGGTCCCATGGACATACGTCTCTTTTTATTTCAATGTTTGGATTTATTTCCTGAAATTTAGCGATAGATTCAAGCATAACATCTTCTAATTCTCCCCAAAAGTCAAGAAATTTTAAAGTAATAGTCTCTTCCGGTACAACTTGTGCTTCAGTGGTTTCAGATGCTGCTGTTGTAGTAGTTGTTGCCGTAGTGCAGCCAATCAGCATAAAGCTAATGATTATAACTAGCGCTAATGACATTATCGCACCTAACATGCATTTTCTTTTCATCTTTCCTCCTTGAAATTGTATTAAAAATTTTTAGAAATTTTCTTAAATGTCAAAACACCTCCTTTCCTTTTATAAAACCGATTTTATTTCAATTAAAAAAAATTTATTATTTCTCTCCGCAAGAATTTCTTATAATAAGTTTTGGCTTTAAGACGGTATGTAAATATTCTGAACGGGGATTTTTCAATCTGTTGCATAATCGCTCTACAGCTATTATGCCAGTTTCATAGTTGCTTATTTCTATAGTGCTTAAGGGAGGACTAATATAACTGCCGTATGAAATATTATCAAATCCCATGACAGCTATATCATACGGAACTTTAATTCCAATATCATTAAATCCTCCTATTAATGAAATAGCCAGCATATCATTAAATGCAAAAACAGCGGTTATACGTGGGCTTATCGATAAAAATTTCTTAGCAGAGCAATAGCCATCCTCTATATTATGTCCGGTTTTAATTATTAAGCTTGGATCAAAATCTATGCCATTTTCTTCCAATGCTTTTTTATATCCATTCAGTCTGTCGAGCCCTAAATGTTCTATTGCAACTCCCATTAAGAATCCTATTCTTTTGTGACCTAACTTTATAAGATGGGATATTGCTAAATAACCGCCATATTCAAGATCAGGATACACAAAGTCTTTTTCTATGTTGTCTTCCGGTGGTTTCCCCATTATTACTACCGGAACTTCCCTATTCATATCAATTTTTGATAATTCTTTTAAAAAGCCTTTAGTATATTGTGAACTAATTAAAAGCCCATCAACTCTATTCGTAGTTACAAGATTGACAAACTCCAGTTCTTTATGCTTATCAAATTCTGAAACTGCAAGCAGTACTTCGTATCCATTCTCTTTTGCTTTTTTTTCTGCTCCGCTTACTACTTCGGAAAAGGTTGGATTTTTTATATCAGGGATAATCAATCCAATTGTTTTTGAAATTTTTTGTTTTAAAATTCTAGCATAAAAATTAGGATGATATTTTAATTCATTAGCTATAAGCAATATTTTATCTTTTGTTTCTTTTCTTACTTTTGGGCTATTATTCAACGCTAATGAAACAGTAGATGGCGCTACCTTGGCTTTTCTAGCAATATCGTATATATTTACTATTTTTATCTCCTTAAAATCGATTTTATTTATTAAAAATAATTACCTAGATTTTATTAAAACCGATTTTATTCTAATTTAATTATATTTACATTAATTTGTCAAGAATAAATTATCTTTTGCTTTTTTTGGGGGGGGGAGTCAACAAAATGTTAATTTATGCACAGAAAACAACAATTATACATAGATTGGAATCAGATTAAAAAGCTTATTTTTTATCAATGTTTCCCATTTATTGGCACGAAATTATTAAGTATGTTCCAGTATTTAGTGTAATTTCGGCAAACGCTGGAATTTTATAAAATAATTAAAACATGATAAAAGAAAGAAAATTAATTAACAGATAAAAAATACTGTATTGCCATTATTTAACAATACAGAATCAATAAACATCGACGTTCTTTACAGCAAACTTCGTAAAGATACTTATCCGGACAACCTTGAATATTTTGATTAAGAGTCTAAGTGTTTTAAAACATTACATAATTCCATAAAAGAAATGTCATTATCTGAAAAGCTACTTAAAATTTTTAAAATATTTTATCATATTTTCCCATAATTAATAATTCGTTATACCATAAAGAATCTAGTTAAGAATTCCATCGGTAAAATCTTTTTAATTCCAGTTTAACTGCGACTAAAATCTCCATAGCCATTCTTATCCCAACTAACTCCCTTTTCATAAGTTTTTTTATATTTTTCAACCATATCTTCAATTGTAAAAACTCTGCCCATAATATCGACTTTGTCTTTTTTTAATGCTTCGAATAAAAATCCTAACATAATTACGAGATTTCTTTCTACTTGTAGCATTAAAACCCTCATTTCTTCATCACTGATCCTGGAAAGTTTTTTCCATTCTATATTTCCAAATGGACTAATAATATATACATCAGAGTAATCACCTTTTTTACTTGATGGCGTTATCCCAGAATGTAAATTTTCTAATCTGTATTATTTCTAATGCATTGTTCTGCTACTGCTCTAGCAATCAATTTTACTTGATCAATATTCATTTTTATATCTCCCCATAATCTAATCTTCAAAAAGTTTTTTATTTGTGACGATTACC